>JABBNY010000226.1 GCA_019352095.1 Acidobacteriota bacterium | reverse complement strand
GTGTCGAGGATTTGCGATCCGACGTGGACATGAAGGCCGTCAAGACGTAACCGATCACTTGCGCGAAGTCGATCGATTGCTCGCTTCGCGTCGTCAAGCGACAGGCCGAACTTCGAATTCGAATGACCGGTCGCTATGGCGTTGTGGGTGGCGGCGTCGACGTTGGGCATCACGCGCACGAGCACGGCCTGAACGTCTGGGACAATCCGCTCTAAGCGCTCAATGTCGTCGAAGTTGTCGATGACTATTGTGCCCACGCCGGCGGCCACCGCCATCTCGAGCTCACGGTCGGTCTTGGCGTTACCGTGCAACACGAAGGTGCTCGGGTCAGCCCCCGCACTGAGCGCCATGACCAACTCGCCTCCGCCCGCGACGTCAATGCCGAGACCTTCTTCGTGCATGACCCGGTAGAGCGCGGTGCAGGGAAGTGACTTGGACGCCCATATCACGTGTGAGTTGGGCCAGCGACTCGTCAATCCGTCTCGATATCGGCGTGCTCGTGCGCGTAGCGCCTCCTCGTCGATGATCAGTGCGGGTGTGCCCACGGTGGCCGCCAGCTCACTCGCGCGACAGCCCCCGACCACGAGTTCCTCGCCGTCAAGCGTTGCGCCGGGCGCGAAGAGACTGAGCAGCTCCGCGGTTGCTTGGTCGTGTGGCTTCACTGTCATCGTTGCTCCTTGATCGTCGTGCGTGCGTACTGTTGCTTGTACAGAATCATTGCGTTCCTAGTGACGTGCGATAGAACGTGTCAACGTACCTTGCCGCGACCAGCCACTTCGAGCTGGCCAACGACACGCTCGCCGCGCGTGCTGATGGCGTGATCAAAGAGGTTGACCACTGGACAAACGTGACTCGGAATCAAGAGGACCTTGTCGCCGATGCAAAGTGAGGAGCCCCGCGAGACATCGATGCGGCCCACACCGTGCTCCTCGTTCATGAACTCCATCGTCAACTCATCGCGTCCGGCAAACTGAATCCACCCCGGCTGTCCCACCATCGGACGTCAGGCACTTGGTGCCCGCATCGACCACGAACCGATCGGGTCGTGGTCGGCTCACGACCGTAGCGATCACGTGGGCGGCGCAGGAGGCCTGGGTGGCGACGCCGTGGCGGATCATTGTGGTGTCATTGAAGACGTACGTGCCCGGTCGGACCTCGGTCACACCCCTTTGCTGGGCTTCTTCCTCCACGGTGGGCGTGGAACCCACGCTGATCTCGCGCACCCAGATGCCAAGTTCACTGAGGCGTTGGCGTGTCGACAACAGATCGTCCATCTCGCGGCCCACGAGCGCAGCGCGCTGTTCTCGCTCCTCGACGCCATAAGCATGACCTGCGTGGGTCAGGAAACCAACGATCTCGATGCCCGCGATCTCACTCAGGCGCACGACAAGTTCAACGGTGGCGTCACCAGGTTCGAGACCCATCCGGTGCAGCCCGGTGTCCACCTCCACAAAGACCTCAACGGGCTCACCACTCGCGACCCCGAGCTCGCCGAGCCCCCGTGCGACCTCGAGAGAGTCGAGTGTGACTTGAATACGCGCCTTGTTCCTCAGCGCCTGCAGTCGAGCCAGTTTCGCCTCGCCGTAGATGGGAAACGCGATAAGGATGTCGTCGAATCCCGCGTCGACCATCACTTCAGCCTCGCCCAATTTTGCACACGTGATGCCTGAGGCACCCGCGTCAATCTGGAGTCGCGCGATGTCGGGCATCTTGTGGGTCTTGGTGTGTGGGCGCAGCCGCACGCCGCCGGCGCGTGCGCGAGCGGACATTGAGGCAATGTTGTCTTCCACTCGGTCCAGATCGATGACCAGAGCGGGGGTGTCGACATCAAAGACCTGCATACCGAAGAATCCCCCCTTTTCTTTTCGCGCCGCGCGCGCCGCCTCAATCTTTGTGCGAATGTCGACTGCGCCACACACTGTTCTTGGAATAGTGCAGAAGTACTTGACGCATAAGACTCGTAAAGATACTATCTTTATAATGTCTTGCTGAATTGTGATGGGTTCTGGGTTTTTACGTGATCATCTAGTTTCCGAGGGGGAGCAGCAATGAAGGAATACGAGGTTGATGAGGCAACACAACTCCTGACGAGAAGGAAGTTCTTCGCGCTGGGAGCGGCTTCTGCGGGGGCTATTGGCATGGCGGGGGTGGGCGAAGCGACGTCCGCGGGCGCCACCGCAGCCCCAAATTCGACCCTGCGAGTTGGTTGGACAACGCCACCAGACGTCATGAACCCCTTCACCTTCACGACCACTGCGTCAAACGAGATTCTTTGGTTGATCTATGACACCTTGCTGGAATACGACCTTCTATTGAACCCAGAACCATCGCTCGCCGCCCACTCGTCGATGAGTGCCGACGGGAAGTCCTTCACCTACCAGTTGCGTTCTGGCGTCAAGTGGCATGACGGCAAACCATTTAGTGCCAACGATGTCAAATACACCTTCGAGATCATGGCGAAGCACAATCTCGGCCAAGCCGCATGGAGTCTCGCGGACTTTGAATCAGTGGTGATTGTCAATGCCAACAAAGTGACGGTCAACTACAAACTGCCCCAGGCCTTCGACCCCGCGCTCGCGATCCCCATCGTGCCCGCACACATCTGGGGTGCGATGACGCCGTCGAAGATCCTCAGTTACAACAATCCCAACCCGGTTGGTACCGGACCGTACAAGTTCAAGAAGTGGGTGAGCGGCCAGTACGTGCAGGTCGATCGAAACGCTGAGTGGTGGGGAACCCGACCAGCGGCCAAGAGCATTATTTGGACCCAGTTCGAAAACAGCGATGTGATGGTGCAGAGTCTCGCGTCAGGTCAACTCGACATCCTCACCGAGGTACCGCCCGTTCTTTGGAACGGCCTCAAGGGCAAGGCCAATGTGAAGCCGGTGGAGATGGAGTCATTCTCCTTTCACCACATCGGTATCAACGTCTCGAAGAATCCAAAATCGGGTGGTAATCCACTCCTTCTCGATCGAACCGTCCGTCAAGCACTGGGGTATTCACTCGATCGTTCCCAACTCGTTGAACTAGCACTCGCGGGACACGGTATTCCGGGCAGCGTGCAGCTCCCCCCTTCCTTTGGTAAGTGGCAAGAGAAGATTCCCAGCTCCGAGCAGATCAACAACAATCCCGCCAAAGCGAAGAAGATCCTCGATGCGGCTGGGTATCACGTCGGTTCGAACGGCATTCGACAGGACAAGCACGGAAAGCCTTTGAGTTTTCGATTGATTGCGATTGCGACCACCGATGAAGACGTCCTGGCGGGACAGATGTTTGTCAAGTCCGCCGAGGCAGTCGGGATCAAACTCACGCTCGAGACGCTCGACGGAACGACGTTGGGCAACATTGTCTACAACAACAATCCCAACTGGGACATCTTCATCTGGGGCTGGGATTCAGGGACGCCCGACCCCGACTATCTCCTGAGCGTGCCGCTCACTAACCAGATCGGCAACAACAACGACGTGTTCTATTCCAACCACACCTACGACGCGCTCTATAACAAGCAGGCTACGACCCCCAATCCCGCTCAGCGCGTGCCGCTGGTGCACGACATTCAAAAGCTCTTTTACGAAGACGCGGCCTATCTCGTGATGTGGTACCAGAGCAAGCTGCAGGCGTATCGGACCGATACGTGGAAGGGCTGGGTGCCCACGCGTGGCGGCATGGTCTACAACTTCACCCGTGACAATTATCTGAAGATCACACCGAGATAGATTGCGACGTGTCCCGGTCCCGTAGGCAACGATATTCACTATGAGCGTGCGGTACCTCGCCAAGAAATTGGCCACACTCGCAGTGACCTTGTACGTCACCGTCTCGTTCAACTTCTTGTTGTTTCATGTTCTGCCCGGCAGCCCAATCCAGCTGCTCGCTCGATCGGGTCACTACGATCCCGCCGCGCGGGCGCAACTGGTGAAACTCTTTGGCCTTAATCACTCGTTGTTTGACCAGTACTTCATCTATCTGAGAAACATGGTGCACGGCGACCTGGGCTTCTCCTACGTCTATCGCAAACCGGTGACCACCGTGCTCGGCGGCGCCATTGGCAACACGCTCCTGCTCGTGGGCACGGCCACGCTCGTGACGATTCTGGTGGGGGTGTGGCTCGGCGTCATGGCCGCGTCACGCGCGCACTCGCTCACCGATGCCTCGATCACCGTAACGAGCCTCGCTCTTTGGAGCATGCCGGACTTCTTTACGGGCATGATCTTGATCTTCATTTGCGGCGTGTGGACCCACGTTCTACCAATCTCTGGTCTGGTGACGCCGGGTCTCGTCACG
>JABBNY010000225.1 GCA_019352095.1 Acidobacteriota bacterium | reverse complement strand
CGAGACCTCCGAAACTGGCGATATCACCAGCCGCATTGATGATGGCACCGGTGACGGGGGCGTCGAACAAGCACGCGAGTGACAGCTGCGCGGACCATCCCTTCACGTAACCCGTCGGATCGACGCCACCGGGCAACGCCCAGGGGTCGAACCAACCTTTGGTCTGACTCTTGGCGAGCGCACACAGTTCGAGGACCTCGGCCACTTCGGGTGGCGCCTCGCCGAGGCTGATCTCTCCACGACGCAATTGGCTGAGCGGACTGTGCGATTTCCACGTGCTGAAGACCTTGTCCGCGTGATGCAGCACCGCCACTGCCTCTTGGAGGAAAGGCAGGAACTCCTCGGGTGAGATACCACCTTGGTGGTACACGTCAAAGGTGACGACGGTGCCCATCACCTCTTCTCGATGGTGAAGTCTCGTCAGTATCGAAGGGTCATTGGACGCCGTGCTCACTAGATCCCCACCTTCTTCAGAGCGTGCTGTAGCGACAATTGGAACCCAGCGCTCGTGTAACTAGCGCCCGAGACGCTTTGGATATTGGCGTTTTGAGCCTGCATCGCCTCTTGCTCAAGGATTGGAATCGCAGCCTGGTCGATCTGCTGTGAGCGATAGTTCCCGCCGTCGCTCAATGACGCAATACCGACGCTGGTGATCTTCTTCGCGACCACGGTCACTTTCACCGACAAGAGTCCGAAGTAATAGTTGACCGACGGCCCCGTGACGCTCTGGCTCACGTTCGATGCGCCGGTGGTGGTCGGTGCTGCACTCGTCGTTGTCACCGGAGCAGCACTGGTTGTGGGCGTGCTCGAAGTTGAACCGGAATTCGAGCTAGCTGCGGTCCGTTTCTTCGTCGGCGACGTCGTGGTGGGAGGTGTAGTGGCCGACGATGTGGTGGCGGGTGCGCTCGGACTCGTCGGGTTTGCTGAGGCGATCGACCCCAGCGTGATCTTCGCAGGTACGGTGTGGAAACTCATGACACCAAAGAGACCGGCCATGGTACCTGCGATCACTATCGGTGATCTCTTCACTTGGATTCCTTTCGGTTATGTCGCACGGATCGCTGCTCCTACTCGCCTAGAAGCTGAAGGCTTCGTGATGGATCTGCTGCTTCGGCACACCCAGTCGATCGGCGACGTCGATCACTCGTTGTGCGAAGCCATCGGGACCACAGATATAGAGGTCACCCTGTGCGACTCTTGGCGCAAGCCGATTCATCGTACGTACATCGATCGGCACCTGGTGGCGTGAGCCAATGAGCGCGTGAAAGGAACCTCCGCGAGCTCGTACGAGCGCTTCGACCTCGTCTCGGTGCACGAGCTCCTCTGCGCTGGACGCTCGAACGATGACCGACACGTCGACGTCCGCCGGCAGATCCTCGAGGAGTGCGCGAAGTGGTGTGATGCCCACGCCAGCGCCGACCATCGTCACCAGTGCGTTTGTTCGGGCGTGCTTGGTGAACGTGCCGTAGGGGCCCTCGATGAGAACTCGAGTCCCGGGCTTCACATGGCGCACCGCACTCGATTGGTCGCCGCTCGCCTTCACCGTGACTCGCAGATAGGGCGGCCGAGGTAGTGCTGACAACGAGTATGGGTGGCTGTGGAGCCACAGCCCCTTGGTGAGAAATCGCCACTGGAAGAACTGGCCACCCGATACAGCCAATCGTGAGAGCTGCTTGCCCTTGATGGTGACCGAATAGATCCCTGGAGCCTCTTCGACCACGTTGTGAACACGCAATTGCAGCCGAGCGTTGCGAAGTGCGGGCAGCACGACACGACTCGTCAGAACTACACCCGCCGTCAGGGACCAGATGGCAATCCAATAGATTCGCGCCAGCGGGTGGCCCAAGAACATGACACCGGTCACGATCTGATGCGCGAACGCCAACGCTAACGCCAGGTACATATATAGGTGTACGACCCACCAGGTCTCGTACTTCATCTTTCGACGGGCGATCTTTGCAGACGTAAACCCGGCGAAGATTAAGAGGGCGAAAGACACGGTCGCCGCGAGAAGATCCGGATAATTGCTCAAGAAGACCCACAGTTGATGCAGCGGGCCGGCCTTGGTCATTTGCGCGTAACCGAGCGTGACCGCCACAACGTGCACCACGATCAACGCAATGGGCCAGCCACCAATGCGCCGGTGCCACTTCACGAGTCGGTCTTGACCAACGGTGCGCTCGAGCCAGGGAAGTCGGGCAATCAACACGATCATTACGAGCATCAGATAGGTACCCGTGAGTGCGGCAACTCGCGCGACGGCATCGAACCAACCGCCTGGTGACGACAACAGCGATTGGCTCTCACTTGAAATTGCGAGTGCGATTACCACGCCAAAGCCGACACCGGCGACCAAGGCGAGAGTGTCTGCCACCCACGGGATCGGCGCGGGGCCCGCCCGTCGACCCAGAGACGCCGTCTGACCGGTCCACGACACTTTTGCGCTTCTCTGCAGTTCCCTCGTTGGTGGCACCAGGCGACAGTAACGAGCCAGGGTAAGAGGAGACCAAGAACAGTATTGAATTACCTGTAGTTCTCGCACAAGCCGTCCACTGCAGAAGCCACGGAGGTCAACGAGGTACGCTTGAACGCACGCGGGCGTAGTTCAGCGGCAGAACATCAGCTTCCCAAGCTGAGAACGCGGGTTCGATTCCCGTCGCCCGCTCCAAGGATTTTGATCGAAAACCCAATGATTGCAAGGCTTAGTGGCTAACCGCTGTTGACCACCATTGACCGGGATTGTCCAGTGTGAAGCGCCCACGGAGCGCCCAGATCTTCCGCCATCGGTTCGTTTGCTCCTTCGCAAATCTCGGCCAGCTGTCAAACCTGACGTGTAGGGTCGGGACAGGTCCGACCTAGAGACTGGTTCCCCGAGGAACCTGCTCGGTACGGTCTGTTGTTATCAATTGCTGGATTCAATCAATGCGGCAAGGCGAGAACTTCTACCTCCCCAGGATCGAAACCGCCAGCGATCTCATTCGCATCGCTCCTAATGGACACTCACATTTCTGGTGAGAAATTCCCTGCCCAACCAAAAACCAATTCATTGACGGCATTCGTTGATTTCGATCGAGCCGTCCGAGAACACGCTTGAGCCCGAGAACAAAGAGGAGAAATGAAGAAAACGAAACGGACGACCAGAACAAGAAGCGTCAATTCTCATTCGCAACATCAGCCCAAGGTGGGCACGGGTGGGCTCCTACGTGAACGCAATTACCAGCTCTTCTTGATTGGCTACACGACGTCAATGATTGGAACGGGAGTTGTGCCCGTCGCTCTGAGTTTTGCGTTGCTCAAAGAAGGCCGAGGTGTCCAAGACATCGGCTTCGTGTTCGCCGCACAAACCGTGCCCCTCGTTCTGTTGTTGCTCGTTGGTGGCGCAGCTGCGGATCGATCACGAAAGGCGGTCATGGTGAGCGCTGATCTCGCGCGTTGTGCGAGCGAGATCGTGCTGGCCACACTGTTCATTGTCTCGGCACCTTCGCTGTACGTAGTGATGGCGTTGGCCTCTGTCCTTGGCATCGGCCAAGCATTCTCCAGCCCGGCACTTAGCGGTCTTATGCCGCAACTGACGAGTACTTCTAATCTCCACCAAGCGAACGCCATCAAGGCGTCGGCGTCCTCAGCGGGTCAACTCATCGGTCCTGCTCTCGCCGGAGTCGTAATTGCCGTGGCGAGTCCCGGTTGGGCGCTCTACATTGACGGGGTCTCCTACGCCATCAGTGCGCTGTGCATTGTGCTGTTGCGCATACCGCGCACGAAACCACGGACGGGTGAATCGATGCTCGTCGAACTTCGCCACGGCTGGAGGGAGTTCTCCTCTCGATCGTGGTTGTGGATCATCGTTGTTCAATTCGGGCTCTTTCGGATGATGGTGTACGGACCTTTCATGGTGCTTGGCGCCGTGCTGGCGGACCGCTACATGGGCGGCTCGAGTTCGTGGGCCTTGATACTGAGTGCCCAAGGAGCTGGATCAATCGTCGGCGGTCTCATGATGCAGCGGCTTCGTCCGCATCAGCCGCTCAAGATTGCGATTCTGGCCACATTTGCCTTTACTTGTCCAGTGACGTGTATGGCGATGGGAGCACCCACGACTGTCATCGCCGCGGCGGCGGCGATATCGGGCCTCGCAATCGCTATCTTCGTGACCCTATGGGAAAGTACGATCCAACGCGAGATTCCAAGTGAGGTCTTATCGCGAGTTGCGGCGTATGACTGGCTCGGTTCATACGCATTGACACCAGTTGGTTACATCATGGGGGCATTGCTGGCAGCAAAGATTGGAATTCGAAGCACACTCATCATGTCAGCAATGTGGGCAGTCC
>JABBNY010000224.1 GCA_019352095.1 Acidobacteriota bacterium | reverse complement strand
CGGGGCCGACGCCTACGCGGTGCGTCTGCAGGCCGAGGCGGCACGCTTCAGCCTGCTGCGTTCGCAGTTGCAGGCGGGCACGAACTCGCTGCTCAAGATGGTGACCTGGGTGATGATACCGGTCGGTGTCGCACTCGTCGCGAGTCAATTGTTGCGCAGTCACCAGTCCTTGGCCGATGCGGTGCGCGCCTCGGTCGCGGGCGTGGGCGCCATGGTCCCCGAAGGACTCGTGCTCTTGACGTCGATCGCCTTCGCCGTTGGGGCGGTGCGTCTCGCGCGCGAGCGCGTGCTGGTCCAAGAGCTCGCCGCCATCGAGGGCCTCGCTCGCACGGATGTGCTCTGTATTGACAAGACCGGCACGCTCACGAGCGGGAGCTCGACCTTCGAATCTCTGGTCACGGCGTCGGGCTTCGATGAGGCGGAGCTGCGTGAGGTGTTGAGCGCCGTGTGCGACGCCGACCCGACGCCCAACGCGACGGTGCAGGCAATCTCCGCGGCCCTTCAGCCCGCGCCCGATTGGCCTATCGAGAGCCGGGTCCCGTTTTCCTCAGCGAGGAAGTGGAGCGCCGTCAACTTTACGGACCACGGCTCGTGGGTACTGGGTGCAGCGAGCATGATCGCGACGCACTTGGCCGGACCGCTCGAAAGCGAGCGCGAGCAGCACGAGTCCTTGGGCCATCGCGTCGTGTTGCTCGCGAGATGTGAGAAGAGCATTCGAGATGACGAACCCCTCGCCGGGGTCGTCCCCGCGGCGCTGATCGTGCTCGCCGAGAAGTTGCGCGACGAGGCGGCGTCGACCATTGCCTACTTGAGTGCTCAGGGGGTGACGGTGATCGTCCTGTCGGGGGACTCACCGGCGACCGTCGCGGCGATCGCGGCGAAAGTGGGTATCGCGATCAAAGGTGAAGCACGCGACGCCTCGCAGTTGACGGGTGCGAACGACATGGAGAGCGCCCTCGAGGCGTCGAACATCTTTGGAAGGGTGCGGCCCGACCAGAAGGTGGAGGCGGTGCGCGCGCTGCAAGCGGAGGGTCACGTCGTTGCGATGATCGGCGACGGTGTGAACGACGTGCAGGCGCTCAAGCAGGCGGACCTGGGCATCGCCATGGGCTCGGGCAGCCAGTCGAGTCGCGCGGTGGCGCGCATGGTGTTACTCGATGATTCGTTCGCGGCGGTGCCCACCGTGCTCGCCGAGGGCCGACGGGTGGTGGCGAACATTGAGCGTGTGGCGAACCTCTTCGTTACCAAGACCGTCTACGCGTCACTGCTCGCGATTGCGGTGGTCATGCTCGCGGTGCCGTACCCATTTTTTCCGCGCCACCTCACGATTGTCAGCACGCTCACCATCGGACTGTCGGGTTTCTTTCTGGCGCTGGCGAAGAGTGCGCCGAGGTCGTCGCCGGGCTTTGTCGAAAAGGTGCTGTCGTTCACACTGCCGGTCGGGGTCATCCTCGGGCTCGCGACGCTCGGCGTCTACGAGGTCGCGAGGTTCTCCAACGCCACCCTCGATCAGCAGCACACGGTGGCGCTGCTCGAATTGTGCGCTTTGGGTTTTGCGGTGCTGGTGCTCGTGGCGAGGCCGCTCAACGCGCTTCGTGTCACGCTCGTCGTGGTGATGGCGGGGACCTTGGTCGCGGGGTTGAGCGTGGGCTGGGCCCGGCGTGTCTTCGCCCTCTCCATGCCCAGTACCGAGCTACTGCTCGTGGCGGGATTGGTGGCGCTCGCGGCACTCGTGTTGATGCTCGTCGCGTTGGGCACCACACTGTGGTGGTCGAAATGGTGGGCGAGACGAGCGAACGTGCCGCGAGGCTGAAGGGCGCCGTCGCGTTGGCGCCGTTGGCTACGCTGGTGCACGTGACGTTTGAGCGCGTGGAACTCTCCGATTTGGTGCTCGTGCGTCATGGACAGAGCACCTGGAATGAGCTTCGCCTGGTGCAAGGGCAAAATGACGAGGCGCGTCTCACCGACAAGGGTCGAGACCAGGCGCTACGTGCGGCGAAGGAACTACGCGCTCAGCGCTTCGATCGGATTGTCTCGAGTGACCTCGCGCGCACCAGAGAGACCGCTCAGATCATCGCAGAAGTACTAGGTCTCGAGATCGACCTCGACGCCGATCTGCGCGAGCGTTCTTATGGAATCTTGGAAGGTGGCTCGCTCGACGCGGTGACCCCGGCCGTGTTGGGCGTCAAGGACGGTGTGATCGTCGACGAGGACGCGAGTGCTGAGGGTGGCGAATCACTTCGGGCCCTGCGTGCTCGCGCGGGACGCTTCGTTCGCGCGTCGAGTGAGCGATGGCCGGGCGAACGCCTGCTGGTCGTGACCCACGGGGGCACCATCAGGGCGCTTCGAAGCTACTGCGCGCGTACGCCCATGCAGGGCAGCGAATGGGATGCCGTGGCGAACTGCACCATCTGGATGGTGTCTCGCCCGAGCGACAGCACCCGCAGCTGAGCTTGCTCACTCGACGAGGTCGAGGGGGCCATCGGCGGCGTCGGTGTCCAGTGAAGTCTGGATCGCTCGTCGGCGCGGGAAGAACGTGGACCAGGGGACCCGGCTTCGTCCGGTCACCGCTCGCGCGAGTGGCGTGCGGGCGAAGACGGCGCTGAACAAGAAGCCCACCGAGTAGACGATGATGACCGCGACGATCGGCCCGATGGGGAACGGCCAGGTGATGTTGTAGTGCTGGAAGATGCGCAGCAGGATCGGAATCCAGATCATCTGGGAGAGATAGATGCCGTAGGAGTTGTCTGAGCCGGACTTGGTGGCGGCACGCGTGCGGATACTGCGCGCGGGGCTCACGAGAAAGACACCGAGGAGGTAGACGCACAAGATCGCCCCCACGGTGTAGGGGATGGCAAAGATAGCGAAGGGGTTGCCTCCGGGGCGGATTAGTTGACCGTAGATGCCGCCCGCGTGCACGTTGTTGAGCAGGATGGCGACTAGCGCGCTGAGCACGGTGGTGATGCGGATGAACCAGGCGTGCGTGACGATCCACTTGTGCACGTCGTCCAGGTGCAGTGCCACCACGATTCCCCCGACCAGATAGAGCGGATACGACAGAACGAACCGGGTCTGCCAGAAACCGGGTCGTATGAAGCCGACCCAGTGGCGTGACACGGCGATCGAGAAGAGGACCTGCCAGGCCAGGGCGATCACCATGATCATGACGTGACGGTGGTTCCAGCGACGTACCAGCATCAAGAGAAATGGGAACAGCACGTAGAACTCGAGAATCACGAGCAGGTAGTACAGGTGGTAATAGCCCTGCCAGGTCAAACTCCACAAGTGGTGCAGACTCGAGAGGGTGAACGTCGAAGACCAATTGATCGTGTAGTAGGGAAACGACTTGACCGCGATGAGTTGGATGAACATGAAGTAGATGAGTGTCCAGGTCAGATACGGAAGACCCACCGACATGAAACGTCGCTTCGAGTACTTCTTCCAGTCGATCTGCGCGCTGTCGCGCACACTGAAGGCCAGCATGCAGGCCGACACGAACAAGAAGGCCTCGCGTGAGAAGTGGGTGAGGACGAGACCGTCGATGGTGAGTATCCCCGCACCAACGGGTGAAAAGAAGATCAGAGCGTGCGTGGAGATGACCGCCGCTTGCTTGATGGGCCGCATGGCGTCGATGTGATCGAGGCGCTTGCGGGTTCCGGTGGAGGCGGGCGGAGACGTGCTCATGATGCTGCTCGGGCGTTCACTACGCGTCTCATCACGCTCGGAGCGTAACAGGGGTACCGCACGGTTAGGAGACGCGGTGCTCTAAGAGGACCGGCACCGCTTCGCCCGTGAGGAATCGCTTTTGGATCTTGCCGGTGGCGTGCGAAGGGAAGTGTTCGACGACGTTGATCGACACCGGACGTCGTGTGCGCGCGAACGCATCGACGAGTACGTCGTGGATCTCTTTGACCGTGATGAGCATGTCATCGTGCGACGTGGTGTCGCCGACACCTTCGAGTTGCACGAAGAGCACGGGGACCTGCCCGTAGACGTCGTGGGGGGCGCCCACGACCGCGCACGCGCTGACGCCGGCCAGCCCGAGCACGGCTTCTTCAATCTCGCGCGGGAATATCTTCTCGCCACCGCGGTTGATCACATCGTCGCTTCGCCCGACGAGGAACACGAATCCCTCGTCATCGACGTACCCCAGGTCACCGGTGCGCAGCCAGCCTTCCGCGTCGAAGCGATCCTCGTACCCTTCGGCTTCGTAGCGTGTGATGACCGAGCGACCCCTGATCTCGACGTTGCCCACGACGAACGCGTCGAGGTTGATGGGCGTGGCGTCTTCCAGAGAGCGCACGCGCAGATCCACGCCAACGGGGCGAC
>JABBNY010000223.1:4044-4365 GCA_019352095.1 Acidobacteriota bacterium | reverse complement strand
TATATCTTCGCCGATTCTTCTGACATCCACCACTCGACCCCGCCGAAGCTCTCCAATTGAAGCCGTAGAGAGACTCTTCAGCGCTCCAGACGTCGCAAGCGAGCCCGCGAATGCGGGTGCCTGGTACCAGACAATCCGGTTCACGAGGCCGCGCTCGAGGAACTCGCTCGCGGTGGTCGGGCCGCCTTCGACGAGGACCTGGAGCACGTCAAGTTGCGCCAATTCATCCAGGATCACGCCCAGGTCCCCCGTTCTCTCAAGGCACGGACGCACCCTGGCGTGCTCGGGTGCGCGCCGAGCACGACGCGTAACGGCTCAAGG
>JABBNY010000223.1:0-4034 GCA_019352095.1 Acidobacteriota bacterium | reverse complement strand
CAACCGTGCGGTGAGTGCGGGATCGTCACTTCGCACCGTACCCGCACCGACGATGATGGCCTGGCTCGACGCGCGAAGAAGGTGAGCATCGCGGCGAGCCTCTTCTCCGGTGATCCATTGGCTGGATCCGTCGGCCATCGCCACGATGCCGTCGAGAGTCGATGCGACCTTCAAGACCACATAGGGTCGACCCGTGACGCGGTGCCAGAGATATGGGGCCAACTGCTCGCGCACGACATCCTCTTCAATGCCGACCTCGACATCGATCCCCGACGCCTTCAGCGACAGCACCCCGCGCCCTGACACGCGCGCATCGGGATCGAGGGTCCCAACGATCACTCGGGCGATTCCCGCCTCGACGATGGCGTCCACGCACGGCCCGGTCCGACCAACATGACAGCACGGCTCCAGAGTGACGACCATCGTGGCGCCGCGCGCCTTCTCACCCGCGCGGCGAAGTGCCACGACCTCGGCGTGAGACTCACCCGGCGCTTGGGTGTGACCTTCGCTCACCACCACTCCGTTATCGTTGACGATCACCGCGCCAACCCAAGGATTGGGCGCTGCGTGCAGTCGCGCCTTCTGCGCGGCCCCAACTGCAAGTTGCATCAGCTCAGAAGGTGACGACCTAGCCACAGTTACCTTCGCGCTGCCTCTCTGAGTGCGCGCGCCGCCTCGAGAGGTACGGGTCGAGCGAAAATCGCCGATCCCGCGACCAGAACATTCGCGCCTGCGTGCACGGCGAGCGGTGCAGTACGAGTGTCGATCCCACCATCGACTTCGATGTCGAGCGCGAGGCGGTTGCTGTCGACTTCACGCCGAGCCTCTGCGACTTTATTCATGACGTCTCCCATGAAGGACTGGCCGCCGAAACCAGGAAAGACCGTCATGAGCAACAGCAGATCAATCTCGCCAAGAAATGGCGCCACGGATTCAAATGGAGTATCCGGATTGGCCGCCAGCCCCACCCGAAGTCCCAGCGCTCGTGCGTCGTTGATGAGTGACGCGGTGTTGCCGACCTCCACGTGGACCGTGCAGCCATCGGCTCCGGCGACTTTGAAGGCTTCGAGGTATCGACCGGGCTCGCTCATCATCAGGTGACAGTCAAAGAATCGATCACTGTACGCTCGCAGCGACTGCACCACCGGAGGGCCGATGGAGACGTTTGGCACAAAATGCCCGTCCATGACGTCGACGTGCAGCCAGTCCGTCTCAATATCAATGTCACGAACAGCACTCGCCAGTGCGCCGAAGTCAGCGGCCAATATCGACGGCGCTATTCGCAATGCGCCAGCGGGGCCCGCATCGATCAGAGTCACAATCGCAGCCTAGGGCCTGGCCACGTCGCTCACGCCCACTCAGCACGCGATGCGTCCAAGCGCACGCCCGACCACCAGTCCTTCGCGTCCATAGGACGAGAACCCTCGGGCTGCACTCGCTCCAGGACTAGAGCACCGCCGACGCCTACGAGTGCGACTTCGCCCGAGAACTGTGCGATCGTGCCGGCGACACCAGGTGCGTCGGTGATGTGTGCGGACAGGATCTTCGTGCGGCGTCCATTTATCAACGTGAAGGCTCGCCCCAATCGCACCGTACGCTCGAGCTGCACAACGGGCATCGACGGCAGCAGGTGGAACGTCTCTCCAGTCAACTTCTCAGCGTAAGTGGGTTCTCCTGATTGGGCTACGGGGCTCGCGAGCAGCTCCTTGCTCCCGAGCACCTGTACGAGCAAGGTCGCTCCAAGTGTCGCGAGTTCACGGGTCAAGTCGTTCGCGGACTTCGCGTCGACGTCGGTACGTCGCTCTGCGTGCACCGGCCCCGTATCAAGGCTCGCTTCGAGGGATATAACGCTGACGCCGGTGACCTCGTCGCCCGCCAGGATCGCCCGTTCAACCGGCGCGGCCCCACGCCATCGCGGCAAGAGTGAGAAGTGGACGTTCAGCATCGGGACCCTCTCAAGTACCGACGCCGGAATCATTGCGCCGTACGCCACCACCACACCACGTTCGACCTCAACGTGGTCCAAGTCCGCGATGCGATGACCCACGCTCAAGCCCAACTCGAGCGCAGCGCTCTTGACCGGACTCGATGAGAGCTGCGTACCGCGCCCACGGCGTCGGTCCGGACGCGTGATCACGAGTTCGATGTCGTGTCCGGCCTCGACGAGCGCTCTCAGCGAAGGTACGGCGGCATCGGGCGTGCCAAGAAAGACGAGACGCATCTATTCGCCAAGCAGAAGATGCAGACCGTCGGGATCCGAGTCAGCTATTTGAAGCCGTCGTTTGCGAAGCTCCTTTTTCGCTTCCTTACGCTGGTCGGCATCCAATCGTTCGATGAGGAGTATCCCGTTCAAGTGGTCCATCTCATGTTGGAAGATTCGACCTTCAAATTCATCAGTCTCGACATTGATCTCATTGCCGTCAAGGTCGTACCCCGTCAGATGGATGGCATTTGGTCGAGTGATCTCCCAGCTCAGACCCGGAACCGACAGGCATCCCTCTTCGTAGGTCCACTCACCATCGGACTCGACGATCACCGGATTCACCACGACGACGGGACCTTCACCTTTGTCGTAGACGAAGAGACGCTTTTGGACTCCGATCTGGTTCGCGGCCAGTCCGACGCCCGGTGCCTCGTACATTGTCTCGATCATGGTGTCCGCCAGTGCCTTCACCCGACCGTCAATGTCCTCGATCTCAGTGGTCATCACATTGAGGACCGGGTCCCCGTAGATGCGAATCGGCAAAGTAGTCACCCTCCCACGATACCGGGACCTCCGGTCAGGTAGTCGCGCTACTCGCGCACGATCTCATCATTCGACCGCTACACGCAGGCGCCCCACGGGTCGCTCAACCGAGCGAAGCGCGCCGATCAACGTCGAAATGTCACTCGCCCGCACCTCGAATCCATTGTCATCACCGTAGATCGTGATGCCCTCACCATGAGCCCGAAGCAGCCCCACGAACTCCCCCGCCGCTTCTCCGCTTATGCGCGCACTCGCCCCGAACGGCGCGAGATCGAGCAGTCGGGCAACCTCGATGTCGTTGTGAACGATGTCATCGACGTCGCCGCGCTCCAGGCCGCCAAGCACCGGGTCTTCACCGCGTCGAGTCTGGACAATGACGACGCCGCGTGCTTCACTACGAGCCCCCACTAGGCGACCGGCCTTACCGACCGCGCTCACCGCAGCACGATGCGCCGAATCACGCGCCGCGAGCAGGTACTGGTCGAAGTCCACGAAGATGACGACGCCACAACGACGCACACGCTGCCAAATCGCTTCGGTGCCGACGACCACGCGGGCAAGGGTGACCGAGGGGTCGCTGGACGCGGTCACTTCGCTCACCGCCTGACCGAGTTGTGCGGCAACGTCACGGGCCAATGTGCTCACCCCGACGCGCACCGGCTTTAGATTGGTCGCACCGCATGACCGACAGAAATTCGCACGACGTTCGTGAGCGTCTCGGCACGAGAATTGACCGTTGGATTCCATCTCGGCCTGTCCGCACTGTGCGCAGCGTGCGAGTTCTCCACATCTCCGGCACGCGAAGAGTCTCCCCGTGCCGAGGCGCTGCAGGACTACCGCCACCGCCACGGCCTCGTCGTCGGCGAGTGCCCGATGCGCGGCGTCGAGTGCGTCACGCGACAACACACCATCGCGCGGATCGGTGTTGCGCCGGTCGATGACCTGCACCCGCGGCCAACCTCGTGCAATCTCACCCAACTTCTCGTACGAGCGCTGTGCGACGAGTCGAGGCGACGGGATCATCGACGTGGCCCACAGCGGTGCATCCTCTCGACGACACCGTTCGACCAGCATGTCGAATGCGTCCCACGTTGGAGAGGCCTCGGATCTGTAGGCCTCGTCGTCGGCGTCAACAATGACCGCCCCCGCAACGAGCGGCACCGGTGCGAGCGCCGTTCCGCGAGCCCCCACGACGACCGGCCAGCCGGCTCGCATGCGATCCCACTCGTGCTCGCCCGACGCCACGTGCACGCCGCGCTGTTCCAGTCGCCCACGGAGTCGATGAGCC
>JABBNY010000222.1 GCA_019352095.1 Acidobacteriota bacterium | reverse complement strand
TTCAGGTCCAAGATTGATGCAGTAATCAACCAACGAATCCATCAATATGCATCTTGAGAATGTCAAGTCAATTTGGCCCCACCGTGCGCATTTAAGTTGGCCCCACCCAGGAAGAAATGGCGTCTTCTAATCTGTCGGGGTGAGTGAGTGGGATCCCTATGGGCCGCCGGTAGCCAACGTTCTCCAGTTGCGCGTGAGTTTGACGGATTTCGAGCCGGTCGTCTGGCGCCGAGTACTCGTCCCGGACACCATCGCTCTGCCCAAGCTGCATCGCGTCATGCAGCAGCTGATGCTGTGGTGGAACTACCACCTGCACACCTTTGAGATTGGGGACGTGCAATTTGGCCAACCCGAACTTGACGAGGATGACGATTTCAACTGGCGCAACGAGCGGGGTGTGAAGCTCGCTCAGCTCGTCGCGGTCGGGAGCTCACTGGAGTACTCCTATGACTTCGGCGACAACTGGAGGCTGCTGATAGAGGTTGAAGCCGCCTTCGCAGTGCAGTTCGCCCTGAAGCACCCCGTGTGCTGTGACGGCCAGTTCGCAGCGCCCCCCGAAGACGTCGGCGGCACTGGCGGTTTTCGCCAGTTCCTCGATGCGCTGGCGGATCCGAGCGACGAAGAGCACGAGAACTACGTGGAGTGGAGCGGCGGCAACTATGACTTCTCGCGTTGCGACCTGGCCGAGATCAATGCCCGTCTCCAGCAGACTCCCTAACTCTTCTTCGCCCGTCGGGCCTGCGTGGACTTGAGCCGATAGCTCTCCGAGCCGGTCTCGATGATGTGTGCGTTAAAGGTCAGCCGATCAATAATCGCCGCGACCAACCGTGCGTCCGTGATGACCTTGCCCCACTCGGAGAAGGGCAGGTTGGACGCCGTCGCGATAGAGGACCGCTCTTCGCGCTCGGTGAGGATCTGAAAGAGTAGTTCGGCGCCGCGGGTGTCGAGTTGGACGTAACCGAGTTCGTCGAGCAACAACAGGTCGACGCGTCCGTAACGGGCAATGAGTTTGGAGAGCCGCTTTTCGTCGGCCGCCTCGGCCAGTTCGTTCACCAACTGCGCGCAGGTCACGTAACGCACCGAGCGTCCCTGCTCACACGCCGCCATGCCGAGACCGATCAACAAGTGACTCTTGCCGGTGCCCGAATCCCCGAGCAGCACCACCGGTTCGCCACGTTCGAGGTAGCCGCCGCCCTCGAGGGTCGCCACCGTAGCGGGGTCCACGCTCGCTGACTGGCCGAGATCGAAATCAGCCAGCAGTTTCGTGCGCGGAAACCCCGCCGCCTTCACCCGACGCAGTCGGCGTCGCTCATCGCGGTCGTCCACTTCGCACAGCAGCACGGCCGCCAAATAGTCCAGGTGCGTCTGACGGCGCCGCGTGGCCTCCTCGGCGAGACGTGGGCCGACGCGCTTCACCGTAGGCAGTCGCAGCGAGCGGGTCGTGAGGTCCAGAGAAGCGAGTGCCGCGTCGTTGGTCACTGGGCACCCGTCAACGAGTCGTAGTGAGCAATGCTCGGCAACGCGCGATCAAAGTGCGCGAGTGAGTCGGGCACGACCACGGGGCGCAGTACCTCGTCGAGCGACCGGCGGGCCTCGATCGCGACGATTGCCGCGTCGTAAGAGTGAAAC
The DNA here is from genome assembly GCA_019352095.1 of Acidobacteriota bacterium. Lineage (GTDB taxonomy): Bacteria > Actinomycetota > Acidimicrobiia > Acidimicrobiales > RAAP-2 > RAAP-2. Next base: position 2,778 of record JABBNY010000222.1, on the reverse strand, counting down.
TGGCGAGCCCGAGCCATGCCCTCGGCGACGAGCGATGCGCTCATCGTGCGCTCTAAGAGCAAGACGTCAATCAGCGCGCGCGTGCCCGCCCCGTCGCCCAAGTGCCGACGAGCGCCGGCCCAGAACTCCTCGTGCGCGTTTCCAAAGCGACCGGTCGCTCGAGCACTCGCTAACGCCGTCGCCCCCGATAACGCGCCGGGCTTGTGGGTCAAGGTCTCGAGGTAGTGGTCGAGGACGAGCACTTCGCGACCCTTGCCCGGGGCTCGGTCGTGGGTCGCGAGTAGGTGGGCGTCGTCGTAGAGGGCGACGGTATTGGCCCCGAGGCGCACGGTCACTTTGCGCCCCATCACGGTGACCGGCACCGAGTAAAAGTTTTGACGCACGCAGACTCGTGACTTGGTGTCGACGCGTGCTCGCAACACGAGTTCACTCGCGAAGGGTTCGAGAGGTAGTGCGCGCAGGTGGGGCGCTTCGAGCACGAAGTGCTCACCCACGCTGAGGCGTCGTCCCTCGACGTGGCGTTGGTCGTCGCGTTCGTCGCCCTCGCGCACGAGTGCTTGCAGTTCGACGAGACTCGCGACGCTCGGCAGCGGCACGAAGTGACGACGGCGAAAACGGCCGATCTCACCTTCGACGCCTCCCTTTTCGTGCGCGCCCTCGACGCCCGGCAGGCAGAAGAAGGCGTCGAAGAGGTAGTGACTGCGCAGCTGCGTGAAACGTTCGGACTCGATGCGGCTGCGACCCTTTAGGACGCGCACCACGGCGGTCTTCAAGTTGTCGTAGCGCACGCGGGTGGGCACGCCGGCGAAGTGCTCGAACGCGCGCACGTGACCCTCGATGAAGACCTCTTGGGCTTGGTTGTAAGAGACGAAGTGGAAGGCACGGCCGCTGGCCGAGAGGCGCATCACGAACATCCAGGCCTCCACCATGACACCCTCGAGCATGAAGGAGAACTGCCCGAAGTCGACCTCGGCCTCTTCACCCAAGGGGTGCGACTGGGGAACCATGACCTGAGCAACGCCGAAGGCGCGATTTCTTTTCGCCTCTGCGACGTAGCGACGAACCGTCGACTCTGAGATCTCAGCGTCGTGCTCTTCCACGAGGCGCTGAAAGACTCGCCGCGCAGTGTGGCGCTGCTTCTTCGGTGCAGACTTATCCGCCTCGAGCCACCCGTCGATGACTGGGATCCAACGCCCGAGCACCGGAGACGTTCGCTCCGTTGAAGCCCTAGGCGGAGGCACTGCGCTCACCAAGGCTTGACGAACCGTTCGTCGGTGAACGCCGTATTTCTCGGCCAGAGCTCGGATGGAAACCTCATCGGGACCGAAGTGGGCTTTGCGAATTTCTTCGAACATCACTGATTTGGACCTTGTCGTCATGGCCCTAGATTTCCAGCACGCGACGTCAGTCGCGTACTCCACCAACGCTGGTCACCAGGCGGGGCCAAATTGGATGCTTAAGGTGGGGCCAAATCAGGTAATCACACTCAGTTGGTCACGTGGTGGTCACAGACCCAGTGAGATTGAATGGACTCACGGAGACTGAACCACTGGAAAAGTCCAGGTCGGAGCCACTCGCCGGACAGGGCGATACCACACAAGACGTGTCTCTCGGAACTCATAACCCGAAGGTCGCAAGTTCAAATCTTGCCCCCGCCACCAAGTACGAAGGCCCAGGTTCCACCTGGGCCTTCGTACTGTTCGGAACGGAGTTTTTCGCGCAATCGACGGGCAATTATGGATTCGACGTCTCCGTACATACTGCCCGAGTCGTCTGGACCGATACTCACTCGTTGCTAAGTCCTCATTTTTAGCGCTCGGCGGTCAAGAGCCTTAAAAAGGCTGCAGGAGAGTGGACTGGTAGTTGACCAGCGAGGTCAAGAAGATGATGATCGCCGGAGACGACGACGGAACGAGTCGTCGCCGCTAGCGCGATGAGATAATCGTCGTCGGGATCCGACGAGTGAACAGAAAGTGAAAGGTCAGGGTCGTCAACGATCCCACCTTCATGGTTGAGGAGATCGATGAACTGTCGTGACTCAGCTTCGCTGATTCGTGAACGAATCTTCGGGTCGTTAAATACTCGGGTCAGTTCTTCCAGCAAGAGTGGCGACGCGATGAGCTCGTAGTCTCCATCGAGCCATGCTCGAAGCACTTTTGCTGGCGTACCCGAGGGTGCCAAAAGCGCCGAGACGATGACGTTTGGATCAAGGACCGCGCGCAACTCAGCGCGGACTCTGACGGGAGCGATGCTGAGCTTCGAGAGCGAGTGCCATCGCCTCGTCCTCGTTCATCGTCTCGTGCGCCCAAATCTGATCGAGTAAGTCCAGTCCGAGGTCGCGCCGCAGGGCCTCTTCGATGACTTGGCTCTCGCCCTTGCCGGTTCGAGCCGCGCGTATCTTCACCGCTCGTAGGACCTCATCTTCGACCGTGAGTGTCGTTCTCGTCTTTGCCACATACTCATCTTAGCATCAAGATGACACGATTACGCGCCCACTCGGCGAAGGAGGTTACAGGATATCGCCGCCCTGACTCCGTGCCTGCACCGACACGACAGCCCATACGCTCAGGAGCCGTAGGCCAGGGACGTGGGTGCGCTCAAGGGCGTGTATCAGGGGTGTTCATGGCGTTTCATTAGGTAAGACGAATAGCGCCACGGAACCAATTGCTTTATTTCGGTAGTTCCCCCTCCACGAAAAGTTAGAGCCCGTGCGACAGCACCGGCTGTAATGCCTTCTGCTGACCCGGTTAAGTCCCAACTAGTGGTGTAAGAGTTCGT
>JABBNY010000014.1:14081-26249 GCA_019352095.1 Acidobacteriota bacterium | reverse complement strand
GGTGTCAAAGAAGTTGATGCCGCTGTCGATCGCGGCGTCGACGACCCGACCCGTCCCCGCTCGGTCCAGGCGTGCACCGAAGTTGTTGCAGCCAATCCCCACGACCGAGACCCGTAGTGAACCTAGTGTGCGTGTTTCCATGGTCGTCCTTTCGCCCGCTACGAGCATAGGCAGCGTGCTCGCCATCGCCGCAAAATGGGGTCGCCAACTACCATGGTGGAAAACCTGAAGGAGTGTTCATGAAGGTCACTGTTGATTTCGATCTCTGCACCAGCAACGCCGTCTGCATGAGCATCGTGCCCGAGGTCTTCGAGGTGCGCGATGACGGCTTTCTCTACGTGCTGAACGAGCACCCCGGTCCCGAGTACGAGGCCAAGGTCCGTGAGGCCGTGGCCAGTTGTCCCAACGGCGCTATCTCGATCGACGAGGAGTAAGTGGCGCCACCGCGTGTCCGTTTCGCACCGTCGCCGACCGGCTACTTCCACGTCGGGTCCGCACGTTCTGCGCTGTTTAACTGGTTCGTCGCGCGCCAGAGCGAGGACGGCGTGTTCATCTTGCGCATCGAGGACACCGATGAGGACCGCAATCGAGAAGAGTGGGTCGACGGCATCATCTCGGCAATGGACTGGTTGGGACTGCACGCCGACGAGGGCCCGTTTCGACAAAGTGACAACAAGGTAGCCCACGAGGTCAGTGTCACGACGCTGCTCGACGCGGGGTACCTCTACTACTGCGACTGCACGGGAGAGGACGTCGCCGCGCGAAAGGGTGACAACAAGACCCCCGGGTACGACGGGTTCTGTCGCACCCGCGCGCTTGCTCGCGCGGCCAACACCGCGCTTCGATTCACGACCCCCCATGATGGGGTGACCATCGTGCGCGACCTGATCCGCGGCGACGTCGAGTTCGCCAACTCGACGATCGACGACTTCGTCGTCGCGAAGTCATCGGGCGCGGTGCTCTACGCGCTCGCCAACGTCACCGATGACCGCAACGACGAGATCACCCACGTCATTCGTGGTGAAGAGCACCTCTCCAATGCCCCCAAGCAGATGATGCTCTGGAGCGCGCTCAACGAGGTGACGGCACACGACGTCGCGCTGCCGCTGTACGCGCACCTGCCGCTGCTCGTCAACGAGCAGCGAAAGAAGCTCTCCAAGCGCAAGGATCCGGTCGCGACCGAGTCGTACCGTGACCAGGGGTACCTGCCCCAGGCGTTCGTGAACTACCTGGCGCTGCTTGGCTGGAGTCCACGAGGTGACGAGGAGATCGTCCCGGTCGAGATACTGATCGAGCAATTTCGATTGGAGGACGTGTCACATTCGCCAGCGTTCTTCGACGTGAAGAAGCTCGCGCACATGAACGGTGAATACATCCGCGCGCTGTCGATCGACGCCTTCATCGACGCCTGCACCCCGTGGGTGAATCCGTGGGCGAGTGCGTGGCGACCAAGTGACCGCGCGCCACTCTGGGCTGAAGCCGACTTCGACGCCGAGCTTTTCGCGCGCGTCGCGCCGCTCGTGCACGAGCGCGTCGCGACCCTTGGTGAGGTGCCGGCGATGGTGCAGTTCTTCTTCGCAGACGCTGTGACCTTTGACGAAGCCGCATTTACCAAGGCCATTGGCAACGACCCCCTCGGTCAGTCCATGCTCAAGAGCGCGCTCGTGCGCTTCGAGAACGCGACGTGGGCATCATCGGTGCTGCACGAGGTGGTCCTCGAGGTGGGAGAATCGCTCGGTCTGGTCCTTCGAAAGGCGCAAGCCCCGATTCGTTGTGCGGTGACGGGTTCACTCGTCGGGCCGCCACTGTTCGAGTCGCTCGAGATCCTCGGGCGCGAACGCACCATCGAACGACTGCGAGCCGCGCTCGAGAGACTGCCGTGATCGGCGAGCGATGATCTTTGGCCCAATCAAGTTGGTGATTCGTCTCATCACCTTGTTGGTGACGCTCATTGTCGTGTACTTCGCGGTCACCTTCGTCCAGATCTGGATGACCGGTCACGAGCACTCCACCCAGCACGCCCAAGCGATCCTGGTCTTTGGCACCGCGGAGGACAACGGCGTGCCCTCGCCCGAGCTGCAGGCGCGCCTCAACGACGCGCTCACGCTCTACCGTGATCATCGCGCCGGGTGGGTCGCGGTCACCGGCGGTAACCGACCCGGCGACGTCTACACCGAGGCGGGCGTGTCTGCGTCGTACCTCGAACAACATGGCGTGCCCAAGGCGCGGATCCTGCTCGGGGCCGGCGACAACACATGGCAGAACGTGGCGACCGTGATGCCGGCGCTGAAGGCGCACGGCATCGTGAGTGTCATCACCGTGACCGACCCGTTCCACGAGTTTCGCGCCATGGCCATTTCCTCAGCCCAGGGCCTCAAGCCGGTGCCGGTGCCGGTGGGGAATTCTCCGACGATCAAGTTCTCGCTCTGGAAGTACTACCTGAAAGAGACCGTCGCCGTTGGGGTTGGGCGCATCATTGGCTACGGTCGACTCAGCTCACTCACGAACACGCTGCTCGGGACTGTGACGCCCTTTGGCGCTGCGCTAGTGGTGCGATAAGATTGCCAGACCCTTCGGGGGTGGTGTAATTGGCAACACAACTGGTTCTGGTCCAGTTATTCAGGGTTCGAGTCCTTGCCCCCGAGCGAAGAGAGTTCGTGATTCCACACGGGCTCTCTTCATGGTCCCATCGTCTAGTGGCCTAGGACATCACCCTCTCAAGGTGGAGGCACGGGTTCGAATCCCGTTGGGACTGCGCTTGAAATCTGTCACGACATCGTGAACAGTTGAACCCGTGCAGGCTATCTCGCGAAGCCTGCACCTTTGGGTTGATAATCGCGATCAGGGTCGATTCTCGTTTCGCCGATGAACTCGCCGTCTTCGCTCGCGAAGGTGACGACGTCATCGAGCACGTAGAGCTTGATGACGTGGCCCCGGTAGGACCAGCCAACGTTGAGGTGGCGCAGCTTGCCGAGGTAGCGCAGCGTGACGTGACCGCGCCCGTCGACGGTGTCGGTGCGGATGCGCCAGTGGGGTTGGTGGATGAGCGTGTGGGGCTTGGCTTTGGCGCGAGCGTTGTAGGCCACGCTCGGCGTTCGTCGAGCGACGGCTCGGTATCTCCCGCTCCACAGCGTGCTCGACGCCGGCATCTCTCACCTAGTGCGGGCATATGTTTAGGTGCCGGTGCACAACAGCGGTACCGAAGATCGTTCGCAGCAAGCGGTGCCCCTTATCCATTTCGCGCGTCCGACTTCTCCACTTGGCTGGAGTAACCCCAAGTTGGTTTGCGCACCATCTTCACTGTGGCGCTGCAAACGATACGCCTCGTAGGACGCCCACAATGACGGGAGTGGACGACTGTTCATTGGTGAACAGTGCGAAGTCATCAAGGGTGAAAAGGTGAAAAGGTGAAAAGGTGAGACTAGGGGATGGATCTGAAGGTGTGGTTTGGGGCACAGATTCCGTTTTGAACGATGGGTAAGAAACGTGCCGCTCACGTTCAGGGCAATAGTGTTTTACCAATTCTCTGACTAGAGAAAAGACTGCACCGCGAAGGGCGTGGGCTTGAGGAAAGTGAGTGCGGAGTGGGCAGCGGCAGTCCCATCCGATACTGCGACAAACTCGTCGTTACCGAACGTTGCGAACTCCCAGATCTGACTGGAGGGCATCGATGCGGTTGTCCAGTTGATACCGTCCTTCGAGTAAACGGCGGTCGCCGTCCCTTGCGTCATCGCGACGAACCATCCATTGCCGTACGTGATGACATACCAGCTCGTACTGGAGGGAAGTTTTCCTGCCGTCCAGTTAATGCCATCTGTCGAATAGGCCGTGCCATTGGAATTACCGCCTACCGCGACGAACAGGCCATTGCCGTAGGTGAGGGCGAACCAATACTGACTGGAAGGCATTGTCGATGCAGTCCAGTGAATCCCATCGTAGGAAAAGGCGGCGACAGCGGAAGACTGCCCAATGGTGACGAACATTCCACCTCCGTAAGCGACCGAACCCCAACTTTCGCTCGACGGAAGCGTTGAGGTGGTCCAATGTATTCCGTCCGTGGAGTAGGCGGCTGAGGATGTCGGTCCCTGCGCTACCGCGACGAATACGCCGTTGCCGTAGGAAGCGGCATACCACGTTTCTCTGGCTGGCATCGTTGACGTCGTCCAATTAATGCCGTTAGTGGAGTGAGCGGCCGCGGTTCCTTGCGCCACCGCGACGAATTTTCCGTCACCATAAACGACAGATTGCCAGCCTGAGTTCGACGGAAGGGTGGCCGCCGTCCAAGTTACGCCATTCGTTGAGTAGGCGGCGTCAGTGGAGTTGAATCCCACCGCGACGAATAGGCAATTTCCGTAAACAACAGATGACCAGTCGACGCTCGCGGGAAGTACTGCTGCCGCCCATGTCGCAGGCTTGTAGGAACGTTGCGGCAGACCAAGAACTTGACGGACCAGATTGGTTGCACTACCTATCTTCGCCACGTCGGTCGTGAATCTCTTTACCCAGTGACCAGCGTCGAATACCGACAATGAGCCAAGAGACATCAGATCGCCCTCGAAGGGTGACAGCGCGTTGTAGAGAGTTCGAAGGTCACGCCTAGCCTTCTTAGGCCACGCCTGGTCCTTAAGCTCATGCTGCAAGACCCGAGAGACGTTGATGAGCGGTGCCGCATCCTTGGTCGTTTGTGCTCGTGTAGTGGCGTTTGTCCACGCGTCCACTTGAGCGGCAAATCTGGCAATGTGCGCATTGACCGGCGCTACGTCTCGCAGGTACTGGTCCCTTGCCACCTTGGCGCTCATCGCGGCGCTGGCCGATGACGACGTCAGCACCGTGAGCAGCAGAACTACAAGTGATATCCGTTTCATTCTGTCATCCTCTTCTAGCCACTCGCGCCACAAACTTTCGTGATGCCCTTTCATTCCTGGTCAGTTGGGCAAGTCGACATCTTGGTATGACGGAGTGTGCTTGACCACATTCTGTGGACCGCGTTTATGAGAACGTAGTCTGGGTTTGAGTCAAGCACGAATTGAGTCTGTACCCATTCAGCGGACCTCGACTGTGAGAGTTCGCTCGAGTCCTACCACTCCAACGAATCCAGCCTATGGGTAGTGCCTGCGAACTTCGACGAAGAGGACGTCTCCACGTTCGGGCCATTTCGAAGTCACCCGTTCGTCGCCCGATCTTCGTCGAGCGCACCAATCTCCACCACAGGTACCTCTTCGGGGCGCCCGAAGAGGTAGCCCTGGGCGAGCAGGTGTCCGCTGTCCAGCGCGGAACCCAGAGATTTGATCATCGTCGCCTCAGCGTCGGTTTCCATACCTTCGGCGATGACCACGATGTTGGTTCGCAGCGCGAAGTGGCATATTGCGTCCACCATCGACTGACGAATCGGGTTCGTGTCAATGTCGCGAATCATCGAGATATCGAGTTTCACGAACCGTGGGCGCAACTCGATGATCTGGCTAAGGCTGGTGTACCCTGCCCCCATGTCGTCAATCGCCAATTCACAATTCCCCATCTGCGAAATCGCATGTCGCAATGCTGTGAAGTCACCTTCCATCTCATGCTCGGTGATTTCGATAACGACTTGACGCTTCACCCCGCGAACCACCTCCGCCGCAGAGCCATCAAGAATCGCGCCAGCAGAAAAGTTCAAGTCCAGGAATGCCTCCGGCGGGAGGGACTCCGCGGCTCGCAGCGCGGACGAAGCGGTCGCGCACTCGAGTTCATTTCTCAGGCCGACCATGCGCGCGTCGGCGAAACGCTCGCCGGGGGTGACACCATCGTCAAACCGGGTGAGCGCCTCATAACCGACCGTCACAGAAGTAGTCAGATCGACGATTGGCTGGAACACGATTGTGAATCGCCCCTGACTGATGACGTCCTTCACGACCGCGTACAGGTCCTCGTCGTGCTCAAATTCCATACTTCGATGGCCGACGATTGCTCCAGCGAACGATCCAAGTTGCCCGAAGAACGACAATCGGGAGTCGACGATCATCGCGGTCGCCGGATCGCGCGACGCGAGAATGAGCGCTCCAATCATCTTGTCGCCAAACCTGATCGGGACCGCCACGATCCACACCGCGCCATCCTCGACGAGCCGTTGTTGAAACTGCTCTACGTCGGGCCAATCGCCGTGGGCCAACGGAAGTCGTACCGGACCCTCGCTCACCTGCTTGAGCACAGAGGAGGCGACCAGGGGTACAAACGATTCATTCTTGGTTGAATCGTAGGCCATCGTGCCACTGGCGGCGACCGTACGCATCTTCGAACCGCCGAAGGGATGGAGGACAATTGCAACGTCGATGTCGGCGAGTTGCACGACAGCGTCGCAAAACGACTGCGCCGTCCCCCGTAGGTTGTCGCTCGGAATCACTTCATGCATGATTTGGGCGATCGCTTCCTGGTCGGTGCGCGCCAGCGTCAGTTCCTCTTCAAAATACCGACTGCCCGTGAGTTCATGCTTAGCCTCCACGTACGCGATGATGGCGTCGACTTCATTGAAGATCGGCGAGATCGTCGTCTCTTCTTGGTAGATCACGCCAGACTTTCGCCGATTGATGAACACGCCGTGCCACGGCAGCCCCACTTGCACCGTCCTCACGTACTTGTCGTAGAAGTCATCAGAATGCCACCCACTGCCGAACATTCGCGGATTCGAGCCGATGATCTCCTCAAGGGGGTACCCACTCGTTCGAGATGACGAAGCGTTGGCGTAGACAATGTTGAAGTTCAAGTCGAGGACGAGGACCGAGTAGTCAATCTTGTCGATGGCCTGGGCCAGCAGTGCGAGCATCTTGACATTGCGCAAGCGCCCCTTGGCGCCCTTTGTGACAAATCCTTCGAGCAGGTCGCGAACGTCGTCTTCGAGGCGAAGGTCCGTCTCCGCTTGCTCGTCACCGTTTCCTTTATCCGAGTGTCGCTCGTTGATTGACGAAACGTCTGCGACGTGACCTGTTTCGCTCGATGTGCGAATCAGTCGACCGGGGTGGTCCTTGCTCACTACTCACCTCCTTCAAGAATTGTGGTGTGGCGCTTCGTACTTCCTCGCGTCACGCACTGACCTGCCAATCGCCGCCGAAGAGTTCTCTCGTGCAAGTGGCTTAGTAGTCAACTAAAACCCATTCCGTTCGAAGCGTGCATCAATCACTCGCACACTGGCGCGGTAGGTCGCAGCCGGGAGACTGTGCGCGCCTTTACTCGCGATTGAGTGATCCTGCGTATCATCCCACATGCCAACTCGACACGATTTCGTGAGCTTTCTTTCAAAGTTGGATCAATCCGATTTAACTGCATCGCTTCGACCATTTCCATCCGCCGTATGACTCCTGCGCCGTGGGTTCGATCCCTCTGGGCCCGTGATATGAGTTGAACCCCGATCGGGGGTTCAGTTCTTTTGTTTCGTCCATGAACGTTTCACCCGTGAACTCACCGTCTTTGGACACGCCGTCGTTAACGAGGTAAGTGCGCGGTCGAAAATCTGTCAGGACGACGTACGACGATCTCGTACGTCGGCGTCTGCGTCGACGCCATTGGCAACTCGTGATCCAGGAACAACAACTCGACGCAGTCGCGACTCGCGCGACTTCTGTTTTTCATCCGACACGGTAACCATTCCATACGTGGTGACTAATTCTTTGATACGAGGTAGCGCGAATTCTCGCAACTCCGTGCGAGGACAACGCCGACGTTCTCATCGGTGTCATGCAGTGGCCTTCGTCGGACCTAGCGCAGGGACGATTGAAACGTGTTCGACACAAAATTCTTCGAAGCGACGTAGCAACGAGGCGTACTCTTAGCCAATATGCCCCTGCGGAGGCTACTAGGGAAGGTGCGAGTTCGTCGTGGCACTGAAGAAGAAGAATCGCGCAAGGACGGACGTTGACGCGCAGCTCGGTGAGCTCGAGAAGGTCAGGCCCCCCTACGAGGGCCGCTTCGGTGAACTACTCACCGAGACCAAGCGCATCAATGAGAGCCAACTCAACGAGGCGATTACCGCCCAGCAACAGTCCGGGAACAAACTCGGTCAGGAGTTGGTGAGGTTGGGTCATCTCGAGTCGCGTGAACTCACGATCGCCATGGCCGAGTTCTTCGGTCTTCCACTGGTGAACCTTCACGTGGTCGACATCGACGAGCGGGCACGGGGGCTGGTGACCGAGGTCCTCTCGCGTCGACACCACGTCATGCCCATCCGCCTCGACGGCCAGAACCTCGTGGTGGCGGTGGCGGAGCCGAGTGATGAACTGCGCGATGTCTTGACCAGGGCGAGCGGGCATCCGGTAGAAGTGATGATCGCCTCGCTCGAGGATATCCAGTGGGCGATCGACAACAACTATCGGGCCATCAGTGCGGTGGACGACTTGGTGGAGGCCTTCCGGGTGGTCGAAGACTCGAGGCGTCAGCCGGCGGAGTCGCCGAGCCTCGATGCGGTCGCCGACGACGCGCCCGTCGTGCAAGTGGTCGACCGTATTCTTACCCAGGCGCTGCGCGACCGCGCGTCGGACGTGCACATCGAACCTTCGCACGATAAAGTTCGGATTCGTTTTCGCATCGACGGAGCACTGAAGGAGATCCTCGAACTGCCGGTCTCCATAGGTCCGGGCCTCGTGAGCCGGATCAAGATCATGGCCGAGATGAACATCGTCGAGCGCCGTCGCCCCCAGGACGGCCAGTTGACCGTCATGATCGACGGCAAGGAAGTCGACGTGCGCGTGTCGACGCTGGCAACGATCATGGGCGAGAAGTGCGTCATGCGAATCCTCGACAAGACCCGCTCGGTGCTCAAGTTGGGCGACCTCGGGATGCCCGACGACACGCACGCGACGTTTTCCAAGATCGTGCGCGCTCCATTCGGGATGGTGCTGTGTGCGGGTCCTACCGGCAGTGGCAAGACCACCACGCTCTACGCCACCGTGAGCGAAGTGAACAATCCTCGACTCAACGTCATGACCATCGAGGACCCGGTCGAGTACGTCTTTCCGGCCATCAACCAGATTCAGACCAACGAACAAGCCGGTCTCACCTTCGCCACGGGCCTAAAGTCGATCCTGCGTCAGGACCCCGACGTCATCCTCGTGGGCGAGGTGCGAGATGTCGAGACGACCCGGGTCGCTGTGCAGTCCGCCCTCACGGGTCACTTCGTGATCTCGTCGATGCACGCAACGGACTCGGTCTCGGCGCTGCACCGACTCCTCGACATGGGCATCGAGTCGTTCCTCGTGGCCTCGTCGGTGCTTGCGGTCGTCGGGCAGCGACTACTTCGTCGCGTGTGTAGCTCGTGCAAGACGCCGTACCAACCAACCGACGAGGAGCTGCTCTTCTACGAAGAGGGTGGGGGTGCGCCCAAGGACGTCTTCTATCACGGGACCGGCTGCAATTTCTGCAGTCACACGGGGTTCCAGGACCGCATTGGCATCTACGAGCTGCTGGTGATGACACCCGAGATCCGCCGCCTGGTGGTCGGCTGGGCGACGCAGGAGGAACTTCGAGCGCTGGCGGTGAAACAGGGCATGCGCACCCTTCGTCAAGAGGCGATCAATCTCGTCACCCAGGACGTCACGTCGATCGACGAAGTCATACGAAGTGTGTACACGCTGTGAGCGCGAAGATACCCAACGACGAGTCGCAGGCGACGCGACGGACCAAGGGCCGAGACACGTCGCGAGCGAAAAGCCGTGCGAACGGTGACCGAGCCCCGAAGCGTTCAAAGCTCAAAGGGCAGAAGCTCGCGAAGGTGCCGGTGAAGAAGCCCGTCTCGTTTCGTTACGAGGCGATCGACGACAACGGCAAGAAGGTCACCGGGGTCGAGAAGGCACTGACCTCGGGCGCGGCGCATCTCGCGCTCGTCCAGCGCGGACTTCAACCACTCGAGGTCACGGCCAAGCGCAGCATCTGGCAGTTCGAGATCACCAAGAAGATGGTGCCGCGTAAGGAGGTGATGAACTTCTCGCGCCAGCTGGCGGTGTTCATCAGAGCCGGTATCCCCATCATGGAGTCGCTCGAGATCATCCTCGAAGAGACCTCGGGCAAACTCATGAAGTCCGTGCTCATCGACATGATCGAGAGCCTTCGACACGGGGATACGTTCGCCGCCGCCGCCGCGCACCACCCCGAGGCGTTCGCCAACTACTACGTGGGGATCTTGGAGTCGGCCGAACTCACGGGCAGCCTCGACGTTGTGTTGACCCAGTTGGCCGACTACATCGACCGCGACACCAAGGCGCGTTCGAAGGTCACTTCGGCCCTTGTGTACCCGAGCGTCGTGGCGGTGATGTCGGTGGTGACGGTCGTGGTACTGGCGGTGTTCGTGCTGCCTCGATTCGTGGTGTTCTTCAAGTCGCTCAACGCTAAACTCCCGCTGACGACGCGGATGCTGATGAGTTTCTCCGCGTTCGTCTCGCACTGGTGGTACGTGATCGCTCTGGTCGTGGTGCTGATCGGTGCCGCGTTCGTGGCGATGCGCCATTCCGAGCGAGGTCAGTTGTTCTTGGACGGTGCGGTGTTAAGGCTCCCCGTCGTCGGTGGGCTCGTCACGGTGGCGATCCTCGAGCGCGTGTGCCGTATCCTCTCGTCACTCTTGCGCGCGGGGGTCGATCTACCGAGGTCGATGACGGTTACTGCGGAGTCGGCAAACAATCTGGTGTATCGAAGAGCACTCGAGAGTGTGCGCGACGACATGATGGAAGGCCAGGGTCTCGCGGGTCCGATCGCGCGCACGGGTCTGTTCCCGGGTGCGGCGAAACAGATGATTCGCGTTGGCGAGGAGACCGGTACGTTGGACCAACAACTCGATGTTGCGGCGACGTACTACAGCCGAGAACTAGAGACGAGGGTGGATCATGCGACTTCCCTGTTCGAGCCAGCGATCATCATTGTGATGGGCGTTGTTGTGGGATTCGTCGCGGTGGCCCTCATCTCGGCCATGTACGGCATCTACAGCCAGGTCAAAGTGGGATGACGACGCACCGCGGCTCACGACGAGCACCACGCTCGGGCGACGTGCGAAGTGCCACAGGCAGTTCGCGTGATCGTCTACGCGAGCGCGGCGTCGACGAGCGTGGATTCACGCTCGTCGAACTCTTGGTGACACTCGCGATACTGCCAATGGTGGTGGGCGCCATTGGCCTCGGACTGATATCGATCTTCTCGATCCAGTCGAGCGTCTCGAGTCGCGTCTCGGACTCCGGGGACGCCCAGATAGTCTCGGCGAACTTCGTCAAAGACGTCCAGAGTGCGACGAGCATCACCACCCAGAGCGCCAGTTCGCCCCAGTGTGGTAGCTCCGGCACCCAACTGATGGGTCTGTCGTGGAGCGGCGGCCAGACCGTGGTGTCCTACGTCAGTCAGCCGGTGACGAGCGGCGCGACTACGACCTACTCGCTGGTTCGCACGTACTGCACGTCGGGCAACACCACCACGCCGCAGAACACCTCCATGATGGCTCTGGACCTTGCGGCGAGCCAGGCACCCCCGACGATCACCTGCGCGAGCGCTGCCCCCGGGTGCGCACCTTCGACGACCTGGATCCCCGCCACCGATGTCGCGCTCGTCAGTTTCGTCATCGACGCACCCAAGAGCAACTTCACGTATACGTTGCAGGCGTCACCACGCGTGTGGACGTCCTCGAGTGGTGGCATCCCCGCAAGTGGGCGCCCCTACGCGCCGCTCACGTTGTTGAGCACCACCAGTTGTCCGTCGCTCACGATTGGCAACGGGGCGCTGTCGATCAACGTCGACGGGGGGACTGGTAACGGCACCTTGAGCGTCGCCTCTCCGTGCGCGGGCGCGGTGAACGTCGCCAACAACGGGGTGCTCAACGCCGCCGCGATCCTGAGCGCCGATCCGGTGCTTAACACGATCTCGGGCGGTAATAGGTCAACGTATCCTGATACGCAGTACTACTACAACAGTTTCATCGATCCGCTGGCGTCATTGGTGGCGCCCACACCTACCGGACCGGCGGCGGCGTGCACACTCTCCGAGGACGTCTACACGTGTCCACCCGGCAACTACGGAGCGCACCAAACGTTCCCCAACGGCGCGGTCGTGAAGTTCACTGGTGGCGGGTTTGGCCCGGCTATAGCCAAGCCCACGCCGAAAGTTGCTGCTGATGAGGATTTCGGAGGTTGGAGTACTGCCGCTCCTGTAACTTCTACTGCTGGTAAA
>JABBNY010000014.1:0-14071 GCA_019352095.1 Acidobacteriota bacterium | reverse complement strand
CGGAGCGCACCAAACGTTCCCCAACGGCGCGGTCGTGAAGTTCACTGGTGGCGGCACCTACTGGTTCGAGAACGGTCTCGCGATCCCCAATGACGCTCACGCGACGTTTGCTTCTGCGACGTACATCTTTGACGGCACCACCGCACTCAGCACCGGTAACACGAGTTCCACGAAGATCGTCGCGAACAACGTGCTCTTCTACATCGAGAGTGGCGCGGCGTCGTTCGGTAACAACGGTTCGATCGCCATCTCACCGCTCAGCGGGTACCAGGGTGTCGACCTGTGGGACTCGGTGGTCGGCGGCACGCTCTCGCTTGGCAACAACTCGACGTCCGTCAACACCTACGGCGGCATCTACGTCCCCTACGGCGCTGTGCTCGACAGCAACAATGGCTCGATTTCAACAACGTTCATCGTCGCGAGCACCGCCACGTTCAATAATGGACTGAACGTTAATATCACGGTCCCATGACGTTCGTGGACCTTGATGTGTCGCGCACACTCGAGCGCGCTCACTCTCGCGCACGACGCGACGAATCGGGTGACACGCTTGTCGAGGTGCTCGTGGCGATTGTCGTCTTGAGTCTCTGCGGACTGGCATTGCTGTTGACCTTCTCGACGTCGATCACCGCGTCGGTGGAACACCGCAGTCTCGCCACACTTGACACCGTGTTGCGTAGCGCATCAGAGTCGGCGACCGCGCAGATACAACAACAGTCGGGCGCGCTGTTCAGTTCGTGCGCGACGCCAAGCCTTTACAACGCGAACGTCACCTTGAGTGTTCCTGCGGGCTTCACCGTCGCTATCACGTCGGTGCAGTACTGGACCGGTACGTCGTTCAGCGCCATTGGCGCCAGTTGTCCGACGGGGTCATTGCAGCCGCAACTGCTCACCATGACCGCGACCGCCACCAACGGCGTCAGGGACTCGCTGAGCTTCGTCGTGGACGATCCGCTCTACGCGCTGGCTGATCTCTCGCGCGCGCGATTGGGCGTGACGTTACTCGCGTGGTCTGGTCCGAGCACGCCGCTCGCCGCGACGTCGACGACCATCTCGGTGCTCGCGTGACGCCGCGCGCGCGCTCGCCGCGCCGTCGCGTACTTGCGCGCTGGGGTGACCCTACGGGCCGTGACGAGACTGGGGCCACACTCATCTTGGCGTTGGTCTTCTTGGTGGTCGTAAGCCTGATCGGTGTCTCGTTGGCGAACTGGGTCGGCAGTGACCTCGGCAACGTGCTCAATTTCCGATCGGCGCGGGCCATGCAGACCACGGCGAATAGTGCCGCCGAGCTCGCGGTGCAGAATCTTCGCTACAACTTCGATGCCGCGACGCTCAACGCCTCGCCGCCCGTGCCGTGTTGGACGACCAGCCCGACCCCCTCGCAGGTGACGCTCAACGCCCAGTCGATGTCGGCGTGGTGCACAACACGTTGGCAGCCACTCAGTACCTCTACGAGGATCGTCACGATCACGACGTGCCCGAGTTCGCTCAGCGCAAGCGCCTGCGCACGTGCGCCGTTGTTGTTGAGTGTGGTGACGTTCGATGACTACGGGTCTTCGAGCAGCACCATCGGGACCGCCCAGTGCAGCGTCGCCTGTGGAACCGCGATGCGCATAGATGGTTGGGTCTTTGACGCGACACCGCCCACGGTGACAGCCGTCACCGCCGCGGGACCTTTGTGCACGACGACGCCGATGAACATCACCGGCACGGGATTCGTGAGCGGCGCGACCAGCGTGCACGTTATCGTGGACCCGCAATCAAACCTCGTGCTCGCCGCCACCAACGTGAACGTGCTGAGTGCGACGTCACTCAGTGCTTGTTCGCCGTCGGGCACGGGCTCGGGCGATGTCACGGTGACGACGCCGATCGGGACCAGCCTGGCCACATCGACGGCGTTTAACTACTAGTGCATTTGGACTTTCTTTGTTAGAGCATTTGAACTAGTGCAGCGAAGGCGCATTCGACGTTGCTAGACAACGACTGGCGTTACCAAATGGTACGAGTGACGTGACGAACGTACAGATACATCTCGGCCGCTCGGACCTCAGATTTTGCCAGTAAGCCTCTATCTACACGGTTAGTTTTAGCGCAGTCGGCCCGTCAGGGACGACGCAAGAAGGTGAACCTAGAGCGGCGTATCTGAGCGAGAAGGGCAGTCCGAAGTGATCGCAACATATCGAAGGTTGAAGCAACGAAGAGATGCGGGAGAGATCGAGGGTGGTTTCACCTTGATCGAGCTTCTGATCGTGATCGTCGTACTGGGCATCCTCGCTGGAGTCGTGGTCTTTGCTCTCGGTGGGGTCACCGGCAAGAGCGCCCAAGCAGCGTGCCAAGCCGACGGAGCGACCGTCAGCACGGCCATGGCAGCGTTCACGGCGCAGAATCCAGGCGTGACGGTGAGCCAGACCCTCTTGACTGGTAACACCGACGGTGGTCCGTACATTCAGTCGTGGCCTTCGAACCCCCCGCACTACGCCTATACCATCACCTCGAGTGGTGTACTCGACGTCGCAGTTCCGGCAGGGGGTACCCCCGTGGCGTATACCGGTCCAACATCGTGCTCCTTAGTCCAATAACCCTTTGAACTCCAACTTTGCAGAAACACCCGGTGGCGAGCCGGGTGTTTCTGGGTTGAGTGCGTAAATAGGATGAGCCGATGAGTGAAGACCGACTGAGTGGCATTGATCCCTGGATGCAGGTTCTGTGGGACCGGGGCGGAAGTGACCTCTTGCTCGCGGGAGGTTCGCCCCCAAGGGTTCGCGTGAATGGTCGGCTACGCCCGATCGAAGATGCCGGGGACTTGACCGCACAGCAGATCGACGAAGTAGCGCTACCACTCTTGACGGACAGCCAGCGAGCAACTCTCGCCGAGCAGATGGATGTCGACTTCGCGTTTTCCTGGCGCGATCTGGCGAGGGTGCGAGGGAGCCTCTTCACCCAACGCGGCCAGACCGCGTTGGCACTTCGCATGATTCCCTCGAAGATCCCTCAGTACTCAGAACTCGGCCTGCCGTGGGCGGCGGAGTGGGTCGCCGAGCAACCGCGTGGCTTCGTGCTCGTGACCGGTCCCACCGGATCGGGAAAGTCAACGACGCTGGCGTCGATCGTCGACCGCATCAATTCGACCCGCGAGGGCCACATACTCACCATTGAAGACCCGGTCGAGTACGTGCACAACCACAAGATGTCCGCCGTCACCCAACGCGAGATCGGTCTCGACAGTCCGTCGTTCGACCGGGCGCTTCGCTCGGCACTGCGAGAGGACCCCGACGTGCTGCTCATCGGAGAGATGCGTGACGCCGACTCGATCCAGATCGCACTCACCATGGCAGAGACGGGTCACCTCGTCTTTGCGACGTTGCACACGAACGACGCACCGCAGGCGGTCGACCGCATCGTCGACGTGTTCCCCGCGTGGCGCCAGGAGCAGACGAGGGTGCAACTCGCGGCCTCACTGAGTGCGGTGATCGCCCAGCGGTTGATCCCGCGCATCGGCGGCGGCATGGTCGCCGCGTACGAAGTGCTGATCGCTACGAGTCCGGTGCGCAACCTCATTCGTGAAGGTCGCTCGAACCAACTCGCCAACGTCATGTTCACGAGCTCCAAGGATGGCATGCAGACTCTCGAGAGCAGTCTCGCCAAACTGGTGACCGACGAAGTGATCACTTTCGAAAGCGCGCTCGAGGTGAGTGGACGCCCGAAGGAGCTCGGACGCTTCCTCGAGCATTCGAAGTTCGCGGCCACGCCGAAGTGAGAACCGGTGGCTAATCGCCGGGGCCCCGAGTTGCCCTACTCACGCGTCGCGGGGGTGATCCCCTGCGGGCGACGTTGGTTGGTGGCGAGCGCCAAGGTGCACGCAGCGACGTTCGCGCCCGAGGCGCCACAGCTCTTTGACACACTCGCCGACGTCCTGAGCGAACGACCGGCGTACTCGGCGGTCGTTCTCTACGCACCGATTGGCTATCGCGATGAGCCAGAGTCGGCCCCTCGAACATGTGACCTCGAGGGGCGCGCGCTCCTCGCGCGTCGAGGGTCCTCGGTGCGCAGAGCCCCATCGAGGAAGTCGGTCGAAGGTGGTTTCGAGCCGGGCGCTGAACATCTGGACGCGGTGACCGCGATGTTGTTGCCGCGCTATCGAGAAGTCGCCGCAGAAATGTCGCCCTACCGTCAGCGGGTGGTCTACGAGGGTAATCCGGAGTTGAGTTTCTATCAACTGAATGCCGATGAGCCCCTGCGGTGGTCCAAACGACGAGAAGAGGGCCGCGAGGAGCGTCGGGCGGTGCTCAAGAAGAAGATCCAGGGCATGGACTACTTTCTCGACACCGACCTCCCCGGAGTCTCAGTGCATCACCTCTATGACGCGGCCGCACTCATGTGGAGTGCCCGACGAGTACTCGGTCACGCCGCCAGGCGCCTTCCGGCGAACGCCGAGTGGGACAGTGAGGGTTTGCGCATGGAGCTGGTGTTGTAGCCGAGGTCGAGTCAGGTTTCAAAGACCGTGGAACGGCGACAGTAGTTGGGGTCCCGCGAAGAGGGCGATGGCTGTGCCGAGTGCGAGGAAGGTACCGTAGGGGATCGGCTGGTCACGACGGATTCGCTTGGTGGCGATGAGGACAATGCCGAGCACCGCACCCACGAGGTTTGCGACGAAGAAACCAAGGGCGACGTAGGACACGCCGAGCCACCCGAGGCTGAGACCCAGTAATGGCGCGAGTCGCACGTCACCGAAGCCCAGTAGTCGAGGGTTGAGCAAATTCATCACATAGAAGACGCTGAACCAGAGAAGCGCGTACAGCGCCGCCACGAGCAACTGATGCCACTTATGGTTCATGAGCGTCGCGAGCAAGAACAGCCCCCCCGCGATCGCGAGCGTGTAATAGACGATGACCTTGGGTAAGACGAGTTGCGTCAGGTCAATGGCGCCCAGCGCCAGCAGTCCCGCAAGGGTCACCAAGTAAGCGGGGAGCACCCAGGTGAAACCGAAGCGAGCCACCGCGCCGGCGAAGAGACCCGCGCAGGTGGCCTCGACGAGAGGATAACGCCACGAGATTGGGCTTCGACAGTGTCGACAGCGACCACGAAGCAGGAGCCACGAGAGGACCGGAACGTTGTCGAATCCGCGAATGGGAGCCGCACACACGGGACAGGCCGAGCGCGGCGAGACCACCGACTCGTGGCGCGGAACGCGGTAGATGACCACGTTGAGGAACGAACCCACCGCGAGTCCGAACAGGGTGGTCAGAACAATCAGCATGATCACCTCGTAATCGTCCCGCGTAAGAGCCTTCGACGACGTCGCTATGGTCGTGTCCGCAACTGTATGCGAGGCGACCTCGTCTACGAAGGCATCATCCAAGAAGGGAAATACCCGTTGCACGACACGGTGGAGGTGAGCCTTGGCGACTCGTGCCGCGATCGTCAGCAACCGCGAGTGACCCTTCGTTCTGGGTGCCACTGGGGCGACTCGCCGTCGCCTCGCGTGATCGCGACGAGGTTGAGGTTGGGCGATGTCTGCGGCGATTCGAAGACAGACTTCGCGGGCCCCTCAAGGGTGTCAGGTCAGTCAGCGCCACGGTGGGCGGTCGATTCAGGCTCGTCGCTCGTTGTAACGCGCTAAAGCAGGCCCTCATCTGCTCGTACGGCTCAAGAACAGTTGAGCGGTGGCATCACGGTGATCTCCTCCTACGCTCACAGGTGAGGTCATAACTCATCAACACGGGGGTGTGCAATGGCAACTACTTCATTCACTGATCACGTCTCAACCAATGCGTCGCGAGCGAAACGATTCTTCGTCGCGCTCGCGCTGAGTTCCTCGCTGGCGGGTGTCGCGACCTTCGCTGGCACCGGCACCGCGTCTGGCGCCAAGACGCGTCTAGAAGTCAAGATCGTGAAATCGTCGCTCGGTAAGGTCCTGTTCACGACGTCGGGCAAGGCGCTCTACACCTACGACCGTGACACGAAGGACCATTCCAACTGCAACGGCTCGTGCATAAGTGCGTGGCCGGCCTTCACGGTGCCCAAGGGGATCACCCCGACGGGCCGAGGGGTGCGCGGGCTCGGCGTCATGGTTCGCTCGAACGGCGAGCGTCAGGTCACCTGGAACGGACATCCGCTGTACCGCTTCGTGAGTGATCCCAAGGGCAAGGTCACCGGCAACGGTGTCGCGGGCTTCGTGGCCGCGCGAGCCGGTACTACTTGGAGAATGACCACCACGACGAGCGGCGGCTACAGCTACTGACGGGCTGGGGCTTCCTCAGCCAATGACGGGTTCGCCCGAATCGGCGACCAAGGGCTGGCCCTCGCCGGCCCAGGCCAGCATGCCGCCCTCGAGGTTGACGACGTTGTAGCCGTGCTCGAGCAGGAACTCGCTCGCTCGCGTAGAGCGACCGCCCGAGCGACACACGCACACGATCTGGCGTCGCGTGTCGAGGCGCTCGAGATGATCGGGCAGTTCGTTGAGCGCAATGTGCAGCGCGTCAGGGGCGTGACCGAGCGAGAACTCGTCGTCTTGGCGTACGTCGAGCAGCAACGCGCCACCTTCGAGCAGGAGCTGTGCATCGTGCACGGTGACATTCGAAAGTTCAGTCATTTACTACCTTTCCAAGGGTTTAAGTGACCTTAGTACCGTGGCCAATCAAGGCAATCTACCCCTAGAGTCGTGGCATGACACACAGTGAACTCGTTTCCTACATCACGACCAAAGAACTGACCCCGCGACTCGACGGTGACGAGTCTTTGTACCTGCTCGACGTGCGCGAACCCGACGAGGTCGCCGACTGGAAGATCGACGGCGTGCACAACATCCCCGTCGGTGAGTTGTCCGCGCACCTGGGCGAACTACCTAAGGATAAGGACATCGTGGTCATCTGCGCGAAGGGCGGGCGCGCTCTCACGGCGGCTGAGCTGCTCGCCACCCACGGGATCGCGAGCGAGATCCTCGAAGGCGGCATGTCCTCGTGGGCGTCCACCTACGACTACGTCGAGGGCGACTTTGGTGGCGCGACCGTGATCCAGGTGCGCCGTCGCGGCAAGGGCTGCCTCTCCTACGTCATCGGCGCGGGTGAGACCGCGGTCGTCATCGATCCCTCACTCGACATCGACCAGTACATTTCAATCGCGACCGAGCACTCCTGGAAGATTTCCTACGTCGTCGACACCCACCTGCACGCGGACCACATCAGCGGCGCGCGAAGCCTCGTCGCGCGCACCGGTGCAGCCCTGTGGCTCAATCCGGCTGACCCGTTCTCCTTTGCCTTCGAACCCCTCGTTGACGGGCGCTCGATTGAGTTGACCCCTGGCGTCCAGTTGACCGTCGCTTCGGTGAGCGTGCCCGGTCACACGGAGGGTTCGACCATGTACCAGTTGGGCGACTACGCCATCTTTACTGGCGACACTTTGTTCTTAGAGAGCGTGGGACGCCCCGACCTCGCCGAACAGGCCGAGTCGTTCGCACACAACCTCTTTCACAGTCTGCACGAGCGAGTCCTCCCGCTCAGTGACGACATCACGGTCTTTCCCGCCCACTACGGCGCGGGCGTTGAAGTCCACTCGGGCGTCTTCGTGTCGCGACCTTTGGGCGAGCTTCGACACACACTGCCGGCTTTGGCGCTTAATGAGGACGAGTTCGTTGATTGGGCGATTGCGAGCGTGAAGGACCGACCACCGAACTACCAGTCGATCGTCTTGGTGAACGCCGGACGTCAGGACATGAGTGGCGACATTGCGGAACTGGAACTCGGGCCCAACCGCTGCGCGGTGGCGTAACTACCCCTTCGATATATATGGCCTCATGGCAGAGGGCGTAGGGGAGACCAAAGCTTGCACAACGGAGACTTCGCTATCGCAGAGCAAGTTGCGAAGCTCGAGAGACCTCATAGGAGAAATGCGGGTCTTGGCATGGGTCCACAGAGCAGACCCTTGCAGCAATCCGTGCGCGCCAATTCACCTGAAAGAGCTATCTCGGGAGAAAATTCCTGTTCGATGGCTTAATTTGGGCACTCAAGATCAAGCAGTAAATCATGGCCTCATCTATTTGGAAGATCGTGCCGGAGGCACCCCGCACAGAGTTGCCGATCTATTTGCGGTTTGTATTGAGACGCCAGGCCACACCATGGTGCAGCCACTCAAGGTGTGGCAACTGACTGCCGACTTCGCCCTCCATGTGTCCTGAACTTAAGGGAATGAAGTGACTAAAGACCCTCTGACCATGAGTTCACACGACCATAAAACCTCATCAAATCGCTAGAGAACTCGCCTTACAGTTTTATTACGATTTTAAATTGAGTCATCGACATCGAAAAGTAATCACGATCCCGTCATTTTTTCTTGGCTCTTATCAGCATATTTACGTGGAGAAGCGAACTTAATTCGTCGATCAGCTCATCAGCAAAAATAAGTGTGGATATTCGCTCGTCACATGCGCTGTACCTATACTTGGTCTTAAGGAAACGGCCGTGTTCTGTCACGAGGCCCTACCTTGTGAGAAGTCACGCTGTGCCGCAATATCTAAAATTAAAGGCTTACAAACGTCAGCCCTTATGAATGGAGTGAATGAAAAATGAATAGTCCACAACGGATAACGCGACACTTGGTGAAGGCTGTTTCAGCCGGCGCCTTGCTGTTCGCTGCGGCGCTGCCGGCAGCAGTCGCGACAAACGCCGGGGCGGCTACCGTTCCGAGTTTGTCGGGAGTGACCGCCACCACCGCGGGATCGGCTGTCACGCCGACAGGTACGGCCAGTACATATCAATTGGTAGTCTCGTCAACTTCACCGGCGACGGCGACGATTCAGGCGACGGCGGGTACAGGAACACTTGCTGCCGGGACCTACACGATCACGGAAGCCTCTGCTAAGGCATTTGCACCAGGGACTACCGACACGTTCACACTCGCCAGTCCAACAATAGTGACGACGGGAACGACGTCTATCACGCTGAACACGGCTCCCGCGGCGACCACAACTGCTGAAGTCGTTACGATCAGCATCGGGGCTACGAATTACGTGCCAACAATTGCCGGTACGTTCACTGCCTCGGGTAGTGCCTCGACTGGACTTTCATTGGCTGCGTCAAGTGGATCAGTGACCATTCCTGCGGGTTCGACGGTAACTGGTGGTACGGGCATTGCAGCCGGCACCATCGTTACTGCGCCTGTGACGGTCACAACGGCCGCTACACCCGTAACGACCAATCTTGCACCTACGGGCGCTGTCTCTGGTAGCCCAACCGTCACCGCACCTGCTGCGTTGACAGCATTCGGTGCCGGTGGTTTGTCGACTGGTGAGACGATTTATGTCGCTGGTTCGGGCTTTGCGGCTGATGGTGGCAATGTCACCATCACTTCAAGCAACCCCGACCTAGCGTTCACGAACATCACGGAGATCAGCAGTTCATTGGTGAAGGCGACGCTTTCGACCACGGCCGCTACGACCTCTGGTTACGCGAGCATCACGCTCAAGGACAACAACGGCACCTCGGCGGCTCTTGCTGACGCGCTATTGGTTAACCCTGCGCCAACAATTAGTTCGGTCTCGCCAGTGTCACTCGCGAATGGTCAAACCACTACGGTCACCGTGACGGGAACAGGAATCGACACCTCTGGTGACTCGATGACGTTCACGAACACAACCGATGGAACGACTTTGAAGTCAGCTGGAGTCGTTTCTTCAACCTCGACGAGTGCCGCGGTGTCAGTAACCGCTTTGAACAGCTTCAACAATGGCCCTGCTTCGACTGGTACGTACACGATCACGTTGACGAACTCCGATGGTGGCTCGGTTACGACCGGTCCAATCTTTTCGGTGACCGCAGCGGGCATCAGCAACGTAAGCCCGTCGCAGTTGGCAGTGTCGACAACGACAAACATCACTATTAGCGGTGCCGGCTTCCAGCCGAATACTGCAGCCAACACGTTGGTCCTTAGTTGTGGCGGAACTGCAACCACGACTATTTCCAATGTTGTTGTTGTTAGCCCGAGCACGATTACCGCAACGGTTGCAACTGGTGCAGGCACTGGTCTTTGTGACGTAACTGTCAACAACCCAACTCTCGTTCTCGGTGGTAATCAGGCCCAATTCACCGCAACTGGTGCACTTGGCGTTGGCGTTCCTGCCACGGCAGCAGCGACTGTGACGGCAGCGACCCTCACGCCTAGTGCGGCAATCGTTCCTGGCTCCACTTCGACGACCCCAGTAACTCTGAGTTTGGTCGGTAGCGGCTTTGGTTCGAGCAGCACGGTGAAGTTCGTTTACGGGGCTACGAACCTTGTTGACAACGCCGTTACTGGATCGTGCACGTCTGCGACGACTGGTACCACAATGACTTGTGCTATCACGGTCGCAACCACTGCGGTCGCGGGTATTCACGGGGTTGAAGTGTTGACGGGTGGCGTTGCGAGCAATGTCTTCCCGAACGCCCTTACGGTTTCGGGTCCGAGCATCACTTCGGCCTCGCCTGCCACGGTTGCGATGAATGCTTCAGTCGGTACGGTCATCAACTTGACTGGTACTGGTTTCAACTCAACTGCGGTGCTTTCAAGCGCCGGTGCCCTTCAGGGTACCTTCGCGGTGACTAGTCCGACCACGGCGACTTTTGCTCTGACGACTTCACCATCCTCAGTTGGTACGAGTTACCTCACCATCAGTGAGTACGTTGCTCCGGGAGTCCAGGTATCGTCACAGCCGTTTGCGCTGAGCGTTACCGCAGCACCTACCGTGACGTCACTGCAGAACACCTTGGTTTCAACCGTGAGTGCTTCTGTCGGTGCTGGTGCAGTCAATGTGCCAGTGCTCATCACCGGTACAGGTTTCCAGACTGGCGCGACAATCGGAAGTTTCGTTAGCCCTTATGGGGTTGCCGACCCGAACGTCACCGCTACCGTAAAGAGCATCAACCTCGGTGGTAACCAGTTGACCGCACTTGTGACTATCAAGTCAGGCGACGCCAACATCTCAGACGGGTACACCATTACTAACCCTGATGGTGGATACGTTAAGGTTGCTGGCTTTACGGCTGCCGCGCTGTTCATCAACGCAGGCCCGACAATTACGTCGGTCAGCCCTGCAACGGTGCTTCAGAACACGACGACGTTGTTCACAATTACGGGTACCGGTTTCGTGAACTCATCTGTTCAGCCCTCAGCTAACGGTACTTGTGGTCCTACGACGGTGGTGTCTTCAACGTCGCTGACAGTGACCTGTACTTTCAGTGCCGCTACTGCTACAGCAGCGTCCCTGGTGGTTACGAACGCTGATGGTGGCTCTGCGACATCAGCCACAGTCCTTGCGGCTGCGACTGCAGTGAAGCCTCCGGTTGTTTCGAACGGCATGTTCACAAAGGTTGCGAACGGTCACGCGCTTGTTGGCCACACCGTGATCATCAACATCTTGGGCGGTGGTTTCTACGGTCAGCCGCGGATCACCTCTAACGTGCCGGGCGTGAAGGCCATTGTGTCCAGGGACAGCGGTAAGGTCCTAGTCGTTCGAGTCACGATTGCCGCAACAAACACTCGTGCTCGTGGATGGCACACCTTTACGATCCGCCGTGCAGATGGCAAGATCGCAAGGGTCAACTACCTCACAAAGTAGGCAGTACACCGCAGTAAGTTTTCTTCGGAAGACCCCCCTCGAAAGAGGGGGGTCTTCCGCTTTCCTGCTGCAAGAACCGTATCAATCCGAAGTTCATTAATGGAGGTTGTCATCGTCAGGCCACGACGGTCGCTGATAGCTGTGAAAGGCGAACCTTCATCGAGTTGCGTAGCGTCTACTGACTTGATGCTCGCGCACGGTTAGGAATGTTGGACCAGTGTCGCAAGTCACCCACGGGAGTGCAACCGCGAACGTGAATTCGAGAATTGACAACTACTTTGAGTTCGTGTGAGTCCAGCTCGAGCCGTCGGGGCCGTCGTTTACTTCTAAATTCGCGTTTGTGAGTATGTCCCTAAGATGATCAGCGATGTCGTACTGCCCTTGCTCTCGAGCAAGTCGACGGACGTTGAGCACCCCTTCGATCAACGAGGTCGGATCTATGTAGCCATCGTGAGCGTTCGAAGCAGCCTCAATCAGAGTCACGAGCGTTTCATAGGATGCGGGATCAAAGTCTCGAATACGCTGCGCGAGTGCAGACATGTCGTTTGGGTCGCTTGAAGCTACCTGGGCCGGCGTTGGTCTGACGAATGCGTTTTCTCCTCGGAGTTCTCTTAAGGCCACAGCCTCACCGTTAGCGAGCACTCTCATTTCGTCCGTGCGCCAATAGGCGTTACCGCGGCCCTTCACGGTGAGAGTGTCCTGCTCCAGATCGATGATGAGCGCAGTGTGTTCGTCGACACCAAGGGTCGCGATGCCATCGGGAAGGAGTCCTTCAAGTGTGTGAAGGCGCCGTTCGCCGAGGTAGCAGAATCTGGTGTCGTAGTTTCCACCTTCGTTGTTGTCGAAGTGGGGGATAACTGCGCATTGCAGCCCAAAGGCTCCGAGTACATCTAGGCCGGCGATCCAGTGCGGCTTCGTACCTACTTTGTAGATTTCGTAAATTGGGGCTGTGAATGCACCCAAGGTGAGCGCGGCGGCTGACGAGAAGCAGAGAGTCCCAGCGTTGTCCAACACGCGAAGGAGGTCGTTAGCGAAGTCGAGCGGCATCCACTGTGCGACAGCGTACGTGGGGCTCCCTGGGCCGGCGAACACGTAATTCGACTCTCGCACCCTGGCGGCGAACCGGGCGCGGTCTAGCTCACTCGCGTGCTCGTACGAGGAGAAGTGAAGGGTCTCGACCTCGACGTTGAGCGAGGTCGAGAAGTAGTCTTCAAGCTTCTTGCTCATCTGCGGAACGTTCGCTTGGAAGCCGTAGGTGGTGTCGAGATTCACCGCTTTGAGCGGTTGGAGTCTCGCAAATATCTCACGATGAATCTTGGTCATCCCGGGTGCGGTCTCGCCGGATCCGAGTAGTGCGATCACGCCTTTGGCCATGAGATTCAGCGTACCGTGACGGCGTGACCTCGCCACCGGCTCGATGACTAAGTTGGACGTATGAGTAGTGTCGTCATCCAGTTCAAAGAGCGTGCGAAGGGCAACGTAACAACCCCAATGGTGCTGTGGGCACTCGCGATGACGGTGATTCTGTTCGTTGAAGTGGTCTCGCCGTCGTCAAGCGTCATAACGAGCGGGTTCGTTGTTTCGGCGATTTTGGGGATTTACTTAGGTTGGTCGCGGCGGGTGGCGGCGGTCATCATCGCGCCATTCGTCAGTTGGTTGTTCGCGTGGTTCCCTCTGGAAGTCGCGTGCATGATCCACTTTGGGATCCTGAAGGGATTTCTCGTAGGTCTGTTGACGATCACGTTCGGGTGGGTCGGGATTGGCTTCGTCGAGGCCCTCTGGATCGGGATGGTGGCGACGGTCGTGCGTTGGATTCGCGGTGGACCTCGAAGTCCTGATGTCGTGATCATCGACCCTGAGCGAGATCTCAGTTGATCGTTCTTGGCTGTTGAGAAACGTAACCGCGTCAGCCCTTGGCGATGACCGCTGCGAGGGAGCGAAGGTTGGATCGCCAAATGCGACGAAGTATCGGTGTGGCCGCGTACGAACCGAGTGGTCCACCTAGCCACCACGGAAACTGAAGATCCTCGCGCCACGTGAGTTCAGTCTCGTCGCCGTTGGGCGCAAGTGCGAACGTGCCCGATCCACGGATGAGCCCACGGTGTTCTACGCCCATCACTTCTCCCTCGACCCATTCGGTGATGACCATCTTGTCCTGGGTGACGAAGGGGCCGACCTTGGTCGTGCAGAGGAACTGCGTGCCGACGCCTTCGCGCTGGTCAGTGCGGAAGTTGATGGCGACGGCGTCATGCATCCACAGCACGTGCCGATTGATTTGTCGTAACTCGGCCCACAGGACATCGGGTGCGACGGGAAAATTCTGGGTGATCTTGATCGTCGCCACTAGTGTAGTGTCTCGTAATTAGATGGTGATTGTGGTATCATGAGGTATGCGCCCCGCGACGCCGCCGTTGGAGATGGATGAAGGTCAGCGAGAGATCCTGGAGAAGCTCGCTCGCTCGCACACCGCTCCTCATCGAGAGG
>JABBNY010000221.1 GCA_019352095.1 Acidobacteriota bacterium | reverse complement strand
CCAAGTACTGCTTCCAATCGCCACGTTGTTGAATGGTATTGGCTACGTGGAGATCGCCCGCTGGAGTTCGTCGAACGCCTCGCACCAGGCCCTCTGGTTCCTGGTGAGTGCAATAGCGGTGGTCATAACACTCAAACTCGTGCGTCATGTTCGCGACCTCGACCGTTATCGCTACCTGACCCTGCTCGGCGCGATAGGTCTCATGCTGGCGCCACTCGTACCGCACCTCGGACTCAACATCAATGGTGCGCGGCTCTGGATCGCCCTCGGACCGATCACCTTTCAACCCATCGAGATCGCCAAGATTCTGCTCGCCTTCTTCTTCGCCTCGTACTTCGCAACCAACCGAGACCTCCTCTCGACGCCCACCCAACGCTTCGCCGGTCGCCTCATCGTGCCACCCAAGACGTTGGTGCCAATTCTCGTGGCGTGGGGATTCTCACTGGCGATTCTCGGCGGTGAGAACGACATTGGTTTTGCGATGTTGCTCTTCGCCCTCTTCATCTCCATGCTGTGGGTGAGCACGGGTCTAAAGACGTACCTCGTCCTCGGTATAGGACTCTTCGCGGTAGGTTCTGTCGTAGCCTACGAGGCATTCAGCCAAGTACAGGCACGCATCGGCTTCTGGCTCGACCCGTGGTCCGCGGCACACATGGCCGCGTCCTCGCAACTCGCCTACGGTTGGTTCTCGCTCGCCGCCGGCGGCGTCACGGGCACCGGTCTTGGACTTGGTCAGTCCGGCAACATTCCCTACATCACCTCGGACATGATCTTCGCCGCCGTCGGCGAAGAGCTCGGATTCCTCGGCATCATCCTTGTCGTGGCGCTGTTCGTCGCCTTCGTCGGTGAAGGTTTTCGCATCGCCCAACGTTCGCATTCGGACTTCGTGCGCCTCGCGGCCACTGGACTCACCATCACCATGGGTTTCCAAGCCTTTTTTATCATGGCCGGCGTGCTTCGCATCCTCCCCTTCACGGGCATAACCTTGCCGTTCATGGCCTACGGTGGTAGTTCACTCTTGGCGAATTACATCGTCGTCGCCATCCTGCTTCGCATCTCGGATGAAAACGCTACAGAGACACGCGGCGGCGAGGTGATCGCCGTCCAGTTCGCTCAAAGATAGAAGTTCGCGAGCACCTCTTCGGCGCACAATATCGGCGCGACGACCGTCTGACGCAGGGCCAGGATGAAGCCATCACTCGTGCGACAGTCGAACTCCTCACGCCCCCTCGGCGTCATCAGGTCGAGGGACGCGTAGAAGACGCCATTCTCAACTTTCAACACCCGTACCGCAATGATGTCGGCCTGCATGCGACGAAGCATCGCCGTCGTGAGCTCATGGGTGCTCGGGCGACGCCCCGTAACGCGGTTGAGCGCTGCCCACAAGGACTGTGCCTCGGCGAGCGCAATTGGCACGCTCAGGTGCCGATACGGTGCCTCTTTCTCCATGAGGTGCACCTGGGGCGAGCTGTCCCCAAGGTCGAAGACCACAGACTCAACAGTCATCACCCGAAACACGGTTGTGTCGTCGGTGGTCTCTTCGGTGGTCTCTTGGGAGGTCACCTCGCTGGTCGCCTCCGCCTCCTCGGCATCAGGCGCGCTCACAGTTGCCGCTGGTTCAGCGTTCGCTTCGATCTGGGCCTCATCGCTCATGAGACTAAAGACTAATTGCCGCTACGGCGTGACACCGAAAGCACCGCGCCACCCGCGGCGAAGAAGACGAGTTCGGCCGAACCGCCATAACTGAGCAGTGGCAAGGGGATGCCCGTGACGGGCATGATACCCATGGTCATGCCGATGTTCTCAAAACAACTGAAGGCGAAGAAGATGAACACGCCGAGCGCGATGAGTCGCCCCATCTGGTCTTTGGCGTTACGACCGACCATGAACATTCGAAACGCTACGAACCCGAGCAGCAGAACGATCAATGACGAGCCAATGAAACCGAGCTGCTCACCTATCGCGGTGAAGATAAAGTCGGTGCGCTGTTCGGGCACGTAGCCGAGCACCGTCTGGAGACCATTGAAGAGACCCGCACCGTGTAGGCCACCTGATCCAATGGCGCTCTTGGCGTTGTTGACCTCGTAGAGCAACGGTGCCAGATTCGCGTTGGTCGAGCCCTGGTTGAGAAAGGACACGAAGCGGTCCACCTGGTACTTCTTCAAGAGGTCCAAGAAGATCGCCGCAGCGACCGAGACCGAACCGGCAACCGCGAGAAACGCCATGAACCTCGGTGGCACACCGGCGACGACCATCATCGCAGCGACACAGAGCACGATGATGATCGATGTCCCAAGGTCGGGCTGCTTCACGATCAACAAGAGGGGAACCCCGGTCATCACGAGCAGGCGGCTGACGTCTCGCATTGAAAGGCCTTCGGGTCGACGAGCGCAAAACGTCGCCACAGCCAAGATGATGAAGAGCACCGTGAATTCACTGGGTTGAATCTGTATGAAGCCCAGGTTGTACCAGCGCTGGGCGCCCAGCGCGCTCTGGCCGAGCACGAACACCCCAGCGAGTCCGAGCAGTGACGCCACGTACAAAGGCGTCGCCACAATCTCGAAACGTCGATAATCGAAGCGAGAGACAGCGAACATCACGATTATCCCGATGATAAGGAACAGGCCTTGGCGTTCGAGGTAGTAGTGCGGGTTGTACCCCGCGTTCACGAGCGCCTGGCGCGTCGCGCTGTAGATCATGATCACGCCCGTCACTCCAAGACCCACGAGGGCCCAAAACAGGCTGTAATCCATTGAATCCTTGGTACGCAACCTTGACGTGATGGCGGCGAGTGTGTCGGTCATTGGATCACCTCCATGAGCTTCGCGCCATCTATGGGCGTATCCCACCACCATTTCATCTGTCGCGCGGCCTGGTAGGCCAGCATCCCCAAGCCATTGGCAGTTGGACAGCCCCGCGCATCGTAGAGTGCGCGCCACTTGGACATTCGTGGTTCGTAGGTGATGTCAATCGCCACCGTCTCGTCGTGAACACCCTCGTGCAAGGACGGCTCGAGCCGTCCGCCGATGGGCACGGTATTGACAATCAGGTCGACGGACGTACCTGCGGCGAGAGTTGCTCGCGCCACGTCGTAGCGCTCAACGATCTCGTGCACGCGTGAAGTCGTGCGGCCTTCGACCACAATGGACTGCACCCCTGAGTGGACGAGCGCGTCGACGATGCCGCGGGCGGCCCCTCCGGCGCCGAGGACGACGACGCGCTTGTTCGCCACGTCATAGGACAACTCAGCGCCGAGCGCGTCAATGAAACCTGGGCCGTCAGTGCACGCGCCCAGGAGCTCCCCGTTTCGTACCAGCAGAGAGTTCACGACCCCGACACGCGTCGCCACGTCGTCAAGGCTGGCGCACAATCTGGCGGCGCCCTCCTTCAAGGGCATCGTCACCGACACTGCGTCAAAGGAGGCACCCATGAGCTCACCCAGTACCACCACTTGATCGCTCTTCAGTTCAACGCGCGCGGAACTACCCTCCAGACCAGCGAGGTCAAGACCGGCTTCGTGCAGTACCGGCGAAAGTGAATGCTCGATGGGCGATCCCACTACCCCAAGTCGCCACCTCATCCGACGCCTCGACTGGCGGCGAGTCGTTCATTGGCCAACTGCTGTGCGAAGGTGGTGGAGAACGCCTCGGTACCCTTCTTATCTACTACGGTGAAATACAGCCAGGGGCCGGGGGGTGCGTGCAGGACTGCATCGAGCGCAGTGGAAGAGACCGTGCAAATCGGCGTCGGCGTAAGCCCGGCGTTCAAGTACGTGTTGTAAGGCGTGGGCGTCTGCAGCATTGTGTGGGTCACCGTGCCGCCATCTTGTTGGAAGTAGTACAGCACGGTGGCGTCCATCTGCAGCGCCGAGCCTTTTGCGAGTCGGTTGAAGATGACCCTGGCGACCTTGGGCATGTTGAACGCGTAGTAGCCCTCTTTCTCCACGATCGACGCGGCCGTCAGCAACTGGTACGCGTTCAGCCCACTGATAGAGGTGCTCGGTGTGAACCCCGCGCGCGTTGCTTCTCGATCAAAAGAGCGCTCCATCGCCTTGAGAAGTTGCGCCGGGCTCTCCTTTGAAGAAATCAGGTACTGGCCGGGTCCAATAAGACCTTCGAGCGACCCGTTGGGGTGATACGCGTTGGTTGCAGCTGCGGCGGTGGCGTCAGCGAGGAACTTGACGCCAAATGCATTGTTCGTGTCCTGGGCGACGTTGAGGGCAACTTCATGCAACGTCAGTCCAGGGTTCACCACGACAACGTGCACGTTCGGCACCGCACCCAAAATCGAACGCACCTGGGAGAAGGACGAACCTTGCTTCAACTCATACGATCCCGGTACGACGCGAAGGATAGGGGGTGAGCCACGCACAGATCGGTGCGGGGCGGGCGCTCGAGCCAATGGACTTCACGTTTCCCTCG
>JABBNY010000220.1 GCA_019352095.1 Acidobacteriota bacterium | reverse complement strand
GTTTCAGTGGCGTGATGGCAGAAGATGCCGCTGGGGGTGGGGCGTGCCATTGATTGTGGAGCTTGGCGCGTCGCTCGACGTCCTACTCGTGGTGGTGGTTCTGCAAGTACTCCTGGCGAACATGCGCGAGAGACTCGGCACCACGGACCTCGACCTGTTACGAGAGCTGCACGACTAATGCTGCTCACGCTGACACTCCTCCTGCCGTTCGCTACCGGTGTCCTGGCCCTCTTCCTACCCTGGAGTCGATGGACTGGTCGCGTCATGAGCCTCTCGGCACTCGTCGTGCTCGCGATGGGCATCGCCCTCTCGGTGCGCACCTCTTCACACGCGGCATTGACGTCTCTGCACGGCACGCTGCGTGCCGACGCACTGAGTTCCTTCATGGTGATCGTGATCGGTGCCGTCTCACTACTCGCAGCCCTGCAGACAACGCGCTCGATGAGCCACGAGATCGAGTCGGGCACCACGACCCAACACGCGCGCTATTACACGGTTCTCTTTCAGATTTTCGTCACCTGCATGCTCGCAGCGGTCCTTGCAGCCAACCTCGGAGTTCTCTGGATCGCCGTTGAAGCCACCACGATCTCAACGACGTTCCTCGTAAATCACCGCCGATCAGAGAAGTCGTTCGAGGCCGCATGGAAATACGTGATTCTGTGCTCGGTGGGCATTGCCCTCGCCTTTCTCGGTACCGTACTCGTCTACTTCGCAGCGTTACACGCGGGTGGCCACACCAACAGTGTTGCCACGCTCGATTGGACGTCGCTGATGAAGATCGCGCCTCGACTCGACCCAGGCGTTCTTCGCCTCGCCCTCGCACTCTTGGTGCTCGGGTACGGGACCAAGGTGGGACTCGCACCAATGCACAGCTGGCTACCCGACGCTCACAGTCAAGCGCCTGCGCCTATCTCGGCACTGATGTCGGGGGTCTTGCTCACGGTGGCCTTTTACGCGCTGCTGCGGTTCAAGGCCATTGCGGACGTTGCACTCGGGGTGAGTTTCCCTCGGTATCTCTTCATCGTGGTCGGCTTGGCGTCGCTACTCATTGCGAGCACAATGCTCATCGCCCAACGCGACTACAAGAGGATGCTTGCGTATTCGAGCGTCGAACACATGGGACTCCTGGCCCTCGGCGCCGCCGCTGGCAGCCCACTGGCAATCGCGGCCGTCTTGTTGCACATCCTGGGCCATGGCATGACCAAGTCAGTCCTCTTTCTCGCCTCGGGGGAAATCCACCACAGTGAAGACACAACATCGATTGCGAAGGTGAGCGCGCTCATTGCACGAAAACCACTTCTCGGCGGCACCTTCGGCATCGCAATCCTCGCGCTGCTGGGGTTTCCGCCATTCAGTCTTTTCGTAAGTGAGCTCAACATGGCGAGGGCGGAGCTGGATGCGGGCCTGTGGTGGGTCGTGCTGATATCCCTCGGTTGTCTCGGTGTGATTTTCGCCTCGATGGCGACACACGTACGTTCGATGCTGCTGGGATCGAGCGACGCACGAGCATCCGACGACGTACCGCGCTCGGTCATCTTGCCCCTTACGGGCGCACTCCTCACGTGCGCCATCATCGGTGTCGCGTCGTGGCCCCTGCTCTCGTTGTTGCACAATGCGGCAAAGGTGCTCATCCGATGACGAATCCACGTACGGTCATCGACATTGACGCCGGGAGTCTCCACACCGCCGCACAGCAACTCTTTGACACCGGTTTCACGCTGACGAGCGTGAGCGCCCACGACGACGGAGACGAACTTCGCGTGGTCTATACCTTTCTCGCGGGTCCGCACGACCAACGACATGAACTCGTCGTTCGCGTAGACAAAGGGGCTCCATCGATACCTTCTTTGAGCGACCTCTCATTTCCGGCGAGTCGATTCGAGCGAGAAGTCCACGATTTCTTCGGCATCGTACCCACTGGTCACCGTTTCCTTCGCCCCCTCGCCATGCACCAGCACTGGCCCACGGGTTGGTATGCGATGCGGCACGATGCGGGCCCGATGCCGGCCATGCGCGACGACGCTGCCCCCTACCCGTTCGTTGAGGTCCAGGGCAGTGGTGTCTACGAAATTCCGGTTGGGCCGATCCACGCTGGACTCATTGAACCAGGGCATTTTCGATTCTCCGTCGTCGGAGAGACCATTCTCAAGATGACGGCTCGTCTCTGGTACGTGCACCGCGGCATCGAACGTCTCTTGGAAGGCGCTGATCCTGCGCGCGGTCTGATGATAAGTGAACGAGTCTCGGGGGACAGCGCCGTTGGCCATTCGCTCGCCTTTGCGATGGCCGTCGAAGACGCCATGGGCCTAGAGGTCTCCAGTGAGTCGAGGGTCCTGCGCGCCGTGCTCCTGGAGCTCGAACGACTGTACAACCACGTAAGCGACATAGGAGCGATGTGCAATGACGTGGGCTTCGGCGTCGCGCAAGGGCGCGCGCTGGTCCTGCGAGAGTATTTACTTCGGCTGAATGAGGCGGTGACCGGCCACCGCCTCCTTAGAGGAGCCATCGCACTGGGCGCAACGCGCCTTCGATGCCTGCCGAGACCCGAAGAACTACACCACGTGGCGCAGGAACTTGAGAACCTTGTAGCGCTGGCGCTCTCAAATACAGTGCTCGTCGACCGATTTGAGGGTACGGCGGTCTTAGGTGCACTCGATGCACACCAACTGGGCACCTTGGGCCCGGTGGCGAGATCATCGGGTCGCGCTCTAGACGCCCGAGCTGCGCACGGTTTCGTAGAGAACCCCGCCTTTCACGTGCTGACCCAAACTCGCGGTGACGTGATGGCTCGCTTCACCCAACGTGTCGAAGAGGCACGGATGTCGATTGCGATGATATTGGAATTCCTCGACCGCGTACGTGAGTTGTCGCACCAGTCACATCTCCGACACGAGTCCTCGCTCGCGGGGCTCGGCATCGTCGAAGGGTGGCGAGGAATGATTGTTCACCGTGTCGAAGTGGATACGTCGGGCATAGTGACGCGCTGCCATATCGTTGACCCCTCCTTCAACAACTGGCCCGCTTTGGCGGTTTCTCTCGCCGACACCATCGTCCCCGACTTTCCTCTGGCGAACAAGAGCTTCAACCTCTCCTACGCCGGTAACGATCTCTAGGGCGAGCGACGCACTCCCTTCGCTATCCAAGCGGATCGATTGACGCCAATTGCCATATCGCCAAGCCATGCAACTGAAGTGACGACGCGAGCGCAACACGTAGTCGATAGGAACGAAGGTCGGACCACCACAATCGTGTGCCATTTCGAAGGCGGGCCGTCCACTCGCCACTTGAGGCGTCCCATCGAGCGGTCACGTGATTCGCGGCGACCAACCTGCGCGCTAGCGCGTCAGAGATGGAGTTGCCATCATGGAGCTTCGAGCCCTTCGGCCACGTGTACCCGTACCCGGCCACACCCAGGTCAACTTTCGCGGCACTCACCTGGGACAACAAAACGTGCAGTGACTGACGCTGCCACTTGAGTGCGCCAATCGGCCCCGGCCCAGACCACGGACCGTGCTGGTCGTAGGCCATTAACACAACGCGATCCACGACCTGGCCGAGTCGAGCCAGGTCGTATCCACCCTGTTCGTACCCGGACAGTGTCGTCGAGGCTTGAACATCAATGCTGAGGCTGCACGAGGCGGGCAGGGCGGCTCTCAACATCGTCACAAACGTGACGAGTCCGCGGCGATCACTCGCATCCAACGACTCCAGGTCAACCGTGACGCCATCCCACTTCTCACCAGCGACAATGTGCGCGAGCTGAGTGGTGACCTTTCGAATGTTGACAGTGTTGTGAAGCAGTGTGCGGGCAACCGTGGTCGAAAAGTCGTTGATGGCGTTATCAAAGTTCCCCATGAGCAATTCTGCGCGCAGACCATCGGCGTGGGTCGTTGCGAGAAGGGCACGCATCGACGCGTCGGGTGTGGTGACTCGATCTGCAGCGTCGATCAGATTTATGCCATCGATGCCCACCGTGTTGAGCGCACTGGCACTACGCCCGATCAGCGATGGTGACGTGCCCTGTTCGATGTAGCCCGTCACGGCGAGGGTGGGCGTCGCAGCCGAAGTCTCCCCAGACAGCGGTGAAAAGAGCGTCATCGCGGCCAAGACCGATCCAAAGACACCTCGCCGGCTCACTCGCACTCGCCAATATTCGCATACCGCACTTCACTCGCGACGCAATAGTCGATAAATCGACCGTGCGTGGGTTACGACGGTTCCCCGACCTAGCGTGTTCAACTGAGATCAATAAAGGAGTTGTCTTGACCCGATCGCGAGTGTCGCAACCGTCATGAGCCGCACCGCGGGGCCATCTGGCGAGAAATCCGATACTCGCCTTGGGCGAAGGGATCGCAGAATTCTGACAGTCACGATAGCTACGGTCGCAGTCACCTTAGGCGCGGTCCTCTGGTTAGGCCTCAGTGGCTCCGGCAAATCAAGCCTAGCTTTTGATACGATTTACGCCGAAG
>JABBNY010000013.1 GCA_019352095.1 Acidobacteriota bacterium | reverse complement strand
CCGCCCTGCCGGGCATGCCGAGCGCCACGACGACCACGACAGCGGGGTCAAGTTCGCCACTTCCGGTGGGCACCGTTGCCGGTCCGTGGAACTTGATTTTCGATTCGGAGTTCAATGGAACTTCGTTGAATCCGTCCAAGTGGTCCACGGGGTGGTTCGGGTCGGGCATTACGAAAGGCGTCAACAATAACGAGACCGAGTGCATGGATCCTGCGCAAGTAAACGTCGCGAATGGGGCCCTATCCTTGACCGCCATCGCAAAAAGTGAGACGTGCGGCGGTGTCACCCAGCCCTACACCTCCGGGATGGTGACCACTAATGGACTCTTCAGTTTTACCTACGGTTACATGGAAGCACGCATTTGGCTGCCTGGTACGACGAGTGTGGCGGACTGGCCAGCGTTCTGGGCGGACGGACAAAATTGGCCTACTGACGGCGAGAATGATGTCGTCGAAGGGTTAGCGGGCCAGGCTCAAGCTCACTTTCACAACACGGCGGGAGCCCAAGGCCCAATATCGGGAGCAGGAAACTTCGCGGGCGGTTGGCACACTTTCGCCGCTGACTGGGAGCCTGGTTCGGTCACCTACTATTACGACGGTGCCAAGATTGGCCGCATCACTTCTGGGATCACCTCACAGCCCATGTATCTGATTCTCGACCTCGCGGTCTATCAGTCCTTCTTCACTCCGGGGAGCATGCACGTCGACTACGTGAGGGTTTGGCAACATTAAGACTTCGGCTCCTACGGAACTTGAGAGAGCCTGTGGGCCTGCCCTTTGGATGCCCACCAGACAAGAATTTCGGTCTTTAGGGTGGTCTTACCCGATTCCAGATCCTTTGTGCACGCCGCCCAAATTTGACGACAAGAGAATTGTTACCCGCACTCGACTGTCGGGATGGGTTGCTCGTCCCCCAGCTGTGGCCGCGCCTTCCTCAGCCCGCGTTCGCCATCATCACGACGCCACGTAGCGTCGATATTGACATCACCTCGTCCGTCTTCGATCGCTGCGACCCTGACCTCGACGTTGACCAAGGTGTTGCGCAGAACGATGAAGGAGTTCAGACCATCGAAGAAAGTGCGGCTCAACCATCAAACGCCACGCCGGCTCATACCGGGAACTCCCTCGGTGACGAAGCGACCGGTCGCGTCGCCACTGTCTGTCTGGCATCGCCGTGGGGCCGTCATCTCCCTGAAGTCGGGAGCGAAAGGCCTCCGAGGTGAATTCCACAGATCGTCGGGACATGGTCGTGACTGACGGTCACCAATGATCCATGTGTCGCGACCGGGTGTTCGACTGATCTTCGTGATGGCCTCGCGGAGTTTGGAGCGCCCTCGTGAAAGGTATAGTCGAACGCATGGTTGGCAGGGTACGCCGTGGACCCTTCGGGCTGGCCGAAGATGATGATACCTGGGCTCGCGGGGCGGTGGCGTTCGGTTCGCTAGTCATCCTCTGTGCGGGAGTTGTCGGTAAGGCGACTTCGACTCCCGCCGTGAGTGCGTTCGGTTTCTTCTTGTACGGGTTAGTGGGCTTCGGCGCCGCAACACTGATGACGTTGGGGCGCCGAGGTTGGGATCTGCTCGTGTTGGCCGCGCCCCTGGGTCTGGGCTTCCTCCTCGTGGCGGGAGCCTTGCTGTCGACCACGGGTATCTGGGCTCTCGGTCCCGCGTTGTTCTGGTGCGCCGTCGCTGCGAGCGCGACTATTCACGTCTCGGCGCTCACCGGATCGATCCATTCCGCAAGGAAGCACCGCGTCGTGGACAGGGGTTCACCGACTCTCCCCACGAATTGGCGTGGGTTACCCACTGCCTTATTCAAACGCATTGTGTCGCGACCGGTGGAGTCGTCGCACGTTTTCGTAGTGTCGGCAACCGGTTTAGGGCTGGTGCTGTGTCTTGAGAGTGCCTTGTCCATCAAGAATTTGGACCCTGGTTGGGGTGGTCTCCTGTCGGTGATTTCACCGAATTGGTACCTAGGACTGGGCGTATTGGTCATCGCCATATTCGCTGGACGACGTGTGGGCGGTGTATTCACGGGACTGCCGGTGGTGGTGTTGCAACTCTGCCTCACCGGGACCCCGGCCCTCGTCTACGCGGGCCCGCGCTACGCCTGGACCATCAAACAGGTCGGTGAGACCTCTTACATTTTGCTCCATGGCTTCGCCAATCCCAGAATTGATATCTACCAAGCGTGGCCGGGTCTTTTCTCTGCGACCGCATGGTTGTGTCGGGTGTCCTCCCTGCACAATCCCGTGATGGTGGCGCGTTGGTGGCCGCCAATCATCGATCTGGCGACGCTGCTGGTCGTCTATTATCTCGCCTCGCGAGTGTTGGGCGACTCCCGGCGCGCCTGGCTTGCGGCCACTATCTTCGTAGTGGGCTACGCAATCGGCGACGCGGACTATTTCTCTTCGCAATCGGCGGCGTATCTGTTGGCCATCACAATCTTCGCGGTGGTCTATCGTCGACGCGATGAGCCAGTCAAGTTGTCGACGTCCGAATGGCTTCTGCTGCTGACGTTGGCAATCGCCGAAGCCGTTACCCACCAACTCACTCCCTATATGGTGACCTCCGCATTAGGGGTCCTATGGATCTTCGGGAGGACTCGAACGAGGTGGGCGCCCGTCATCACCCTCGCGCCGGCAGTTCTCTGGGCCCTGGCCCATTTCGCTTACGTGTCCCAGAACGTCTCCTTTAGTGCGCTTTTCAATATCTTTGCGAACGTGACGACTCCGGGGGTCTCCACTGCTGGACCTTCGCCCGGTACCCTCGCTAATGTATTTCGGATATTCCAAGGGGCTTCGGTCCTGATCATCGGTCTTCTTGCGGTCGCGGCGATCGTGCGACACCGCACGATCCTGCAGGTCTTCTTGGCAGCGTGCGCCGCCAGCGCCGGAAGTCTCCTGCTGGCGAATTCCTACGGCAACGAAGCCGACTTTCGAGTCATCCTGTTTGCCCTTCCGTGGTTAGCCATTTTGGGGTCCACTCTGCAGCCAACCTCAAGATACGGCGCGAACGTGTTCTGGCCCGTCGCAATATCGGTTCTTCTCCCCATTTATCTCGTAGCGGACATGGGTCTTGACTTCGTCTATTTGGTGCGCAACAGTGACCTCGCGGCAGTGCGTTACTTCGAGACGAACGCGCCGAAGGGCTCAGTCATGATCACGATGGGTCAACCGGAAAACAATCCAATCAATTACACGGGGCGATTCGACATATTGAACGAAACGAATTATCCCAACGTCCTTGGATATGACAAGGCTGCTGCTCGGAATCCCGCCATCAGCTATCAACAATTCATGACACGGCTTCAGTCGGTCATTTTCTCCATACCGTCGAAAGTCATTGGTCCAGCTCCCCAGTATTTTGTATTGTTCATTAGATCGGAGGCGGCATATCTCGCCACGTACAACTACGCGACGCTTCAGCAATATCAAGGATTGTCGGATCAGTTCGCGCGCTCGCGTTCGTGGCAATCAGTGCTGCGCACCTCAACGGCACAGTTGTACCGCCTGCGACTCTGAACGCGACGGCGGTCGGTTCAGACGGCCGCGACACTCAACAGGCGAGCATTCCCAACGGCGATCATCAGTTGACGCGAGTTGAGGGACTATTGAGGTGTCGTTGTGCGGGTCGTGCGACGAGATTGGCATACTTTGCGGGTGGAAGCGAATCGTCACCTGAAAGTCCGATCCGCGAGACATCGCGGATCGAATCTTCGCCAACGATGCGGCGGCGCTGGGTCTTTCCGTCACTCGACGGGGTCGGGGAAGGCGTCGTGGCCGACGCCGATGTGGAAGATGGCCCATCGGGTGATTGATGATGTCATTGCTGAGAATATCCTCGGAATCGCTACGGATTGGTGTCGCCACAATATTGACATCCACACTGGGCTGTGCCAGCATTTTGGGCCTACGACTTCATGAAGAGGAAAGCAATGAAATCGGCAACGGTAGGGCATTTTACTACGAAGAGGTCGCTGAAGTGCAACGACAACAGCCTCCAACCGCGACCCACCGTGTCCGTGATCATTCCGACTTTGAACGAGGCGGGCAATCTTCCCTTCGTCTTGAACACTATTCCGGAGTGGGTTGACGAGATTATCGTGGTCGACGGACGTTCGACTGATGACACGGAGCGGATTGCTCGTGTACTCAACCCCGGGGTCAAGGTGGTGCACGAGTTGACGCCGGGTAAGGGGGCGGCGCTGAGGGCTGGCCTCGGCGCGGCGTCGGGTACCTATTTGATCGCCCTCGACGCTGATGGCTCGATGGACGGCAGTCGGATCGGTGATTTCTACGCCGCACTTCAGGGGGGGGCGGAATACGTGAAGGGTAGTCGTTTCGCGAAAGGCGGAGGCTCGGCTGACATCACCCCAATTCGGCGTTTTGGTGATTGGGGAATCTGCTTGATGATGCGACTGCTCTTCGGTGCGCGATTCAGTGACGACTCATATGGTTACTTCGCAGTGCGGGCTGATCGCTTGTCCGATATTCGCATCGACACCAATGGTTTTGAGGTGGAGACCCTCATCAACGTCCGAGCGCATCGCGCAGGACTTAAAATCGTCGAAATTCCGTGTTTCGAAGGGAATCGGATACACGGCGTGAGCACGCTCAGCGCGTTCCGCGACGGTCTGCGTATTGGCAAATTCTTATTCCGAGAACGGTTAGGGCTGAACCGTGGGTCCTGAGCCGGAGGGCACGGACGCTCGCTGTGCGACCGGACGACGGTCCTCTTTTCACGCGGTGGTGGCGGGACCCAGCTCCAGTATCACCATCCCCGGATTGATGACGGCGGAAGTGGTGGGTGCCTTGGGGTTGTACGCGCGCGTCACGAAGGTCGCGGTTGACCCCTCAAAGGATTACGACTCTGGTCTTCACCTGGCGAAGTCACTGAGCTCGCTCTATCACGTCGATGAGGCGAACCACAGTTTCCGAAATTCCCGGTTATCGAGTCAACGCCGCGTGGAGTTCCGTCGTTACTTTAAGGAACCCGCCCAACTCGCCGTGGCGCTGGCTTGGCCCGGACTGGATAATGCTTGGATCGGTGAGTTTGTCGAAGTCGCACACGAGTGTGGAGCGCGAGTGGTTGTCATGGTGGTGACCCATCCGTCGACCAATGATGGAGCTTTCTCGGTAGCGAAGGAGGTGGCGGACGCGGACCTGGTGCTCGTCGGGGACATCATGGACGCGACCTTGCTGAGTGCTTCAATGGGCAAGACCAGACCCGTCATCGAGGTGCAACGTGCCCTCTCACTAACTGGTCGAAGCGCGAGGGGTGCTCGCAAGGAGTTGTCGACGTTCCTTCCCAAGGACGACGAGCGGGGACTGCTGAGCGTTCTCACCGCTTTTGACGCCAACCCCAGCGAATGGATTCAGAATTACAAGCTGAGAGTGATCATGCGCTACACGGCCAGGTCGATTCCTGATCACATTGCGGCCAGTTACTTCGCCGACCGCGTCGAACTCATCGGGGAAGACTTCTCGGCCTTGGACATGCAGCAACTGGTATCGAATTCGTCGACGGTGAGTATTGCCGATCCGGCCATTGACTCGAGGGCGCTCGC
Organism: Acidobacteriota bacterium; assembly: GCA_019352095.1. Classification (GTDB taxonomy): domain Bacteria; phylum Actinomycetota; class Acidimicrobiia; order Acidimicrobiales; family RAAP-2; genus RAAP-2. Next base: position 20,935 of record JABBNY010000013.1, on the reverse strand, counting down.
CACGGCGGTGGAGACTGGTATCTCAACAGTGGTACTGACGGGTGGCATCACGTGGGACGTGGGCCGTGGGTACGTGGGTGGATTCCTGGCAGACATCAATCGACCGACCTCGATTTATGTGGCGCAGAACCACGCATTGCGTTTGTCAGAGCTCCGCTTCCCTAGCCCCGGCGACTGGTTGGACCTCGCCGCGAGGTTGGATGCGGTGGTGGTTGATGTTCTCGACGGCCTCAACGAAACCGCTTCGCTCTGATTCTTTGCGTCGCGGGTGACGATCGCTGTCGGAGAGAAGGTGACGCTACGCCGAGTCACGGTGTTGAGAATGTGATGTGCTGCGTTCCCGCGGTGAGCGAGTCGTCCCTTTTTGGGTGAGTCGCTTCGGGAATCGTCGGCGAGATCTCTTATAGATTGGCCTGGTGAAGATATCGGTCATCATATGTGCCTATACCTTCGATCGGTGGACGGCGCTGACGGCGGCCGTGGAGTCGTGTTTTGCCCAGACTCGTCCGCCTGATGAGGTGCTGGTGGTCATCGACCACAACGAGGAGTTGCTGGAGCGCGCGTCGGCGGAGTTCTTGAAGGCTCGCGTCATTGCCAATGAAATGGTGACGGGAGTGTCGGGGGCGCGCAACACCGGGGTTCGGAACTCCTCGGGCGACGTCCTGGTATTCCTCGACGATGACGCGTACGGCGAGGAGCAGTGGCTGGAGAAGTTGACGGAACCCTTTGCCGACTCCTCCATCGCGGGATGTGGTGGTTGGTTGGTCCCCCACTGGGAGGGACCAGAGCCCCGATGGTTCCCTCGGACCTTCCTGTGGGTCGTGGGATGCAGTTACGACGGGCTCCCCGAGGACGGGGCCACCATTCGCAACCCCATCGGAGCCAATATGGCCATTCGACGCGATGTCTTCACCGAGGTGGGTGGATTCATTCCGGGCATGGGACGAATCGGCACGGTGCCGGTCGGATGTGAGGAGACGGAACTGTGCATCCGCTACGGCATTCGTAATCCCGACAAGTCCTTCGTTCTCGTTCGAGACGCGCTGGCCCACCACCGAGTCCCGGAGTGGCGATGCACGTGGAGTTACTTCTTCCGACGATGCTGGTCGGAGGGAGTGTCCAAAGCGGCCACGGCGAGCCTCGTGGGGAGTCACGCCGGTTTGTCGGCGGAACGACATCACGTGGCCACCGCGATGCCCCTGGAGGTCCTGAGCTCACTTCGCGACTTGGCGAGCCATCCGTCGTCCGAGGCGCGCCGATTGACCAGCCTGCTGGGGGGGGCCGTGGTCACCGCGGCCGGTTTTCTTCGCGGATCCCTGGCTGTACGTCGCAATCCGCTGTCATGGGAAACTGCGCTCTTGGAGGGATTGAGCGATTCCTCCAATCCGGCGCCCATTGACGAGTGGCGCCCGGTCCCGATCGTGCAGATCGACGTCGACGCCGCCGTCGAGGATCTCGATCTCCCGGAGGACTCCAACGAGCGAGCGTGGCTGGAGGTACTTCGTGGTGGACAGGTGGTGGGTCGTGCCGAGGTGATGGGGAGGGCCGGTCGAGTCAGCGCTCATGACGTGGGGGAGGTGGTGGCCCGGTACTCCATGTGCCCGTCGTCTTTCGTCAGTGTGTCTGACGAGAGACTTCCCCCTATCTCGATCGTGGTGCCGACCATCTACAGTTTCCCCGAAGACTTCACTCGGTTCGTGGAGGTCCTCGCGACAATGGACTATCCCGAACACGAAGTGATCGTGGTCGACAATCGCGTGGCACCGACATCGACGATGCCCCGCTTTGACTCACTCAAGAACGTCACCATCGTCGAGGAGCGTATTCCGGGTATCTCTGCCGCAAGAAATAGAGGTATTCGTCAAGCTCGCTACGACATCATCGCCTTCACCGATGACGACGTCACTCCCGACGTGCGCTGGCTACGCGCCATCGGGGGTCGCCTCTCGGCCAATCCAGAGATCAGTGCGATGGGGGGATTGGTCCTACCGGCCCATTTCGAGACGTTGCCCCAGATGTGGTTCGAAGAGTATTTTGGCGGTTTCAGTCAATCCTTCGAGCTGAAGATGGCGAGTCTGGACAACCATCCCCACGATTCCCTCTTCCCCTATGCCGCTGGTCACTATGCCTCCGGTTGCAATATGGCGTTGCGAAAGTCGGTGCTGGAAGAGGTCGGAGGATTTCGTCTGACGTTGGGCACGGGTTCACCGGGACTCGGGGGCGAGGACCTCGAGATGTTCATCACCATCGCACTGACCGGTGCGACCGTTGCCTTCGAGCCCGCCGCTCTTGTTCGTCACAGTCACCGAAGGACTGAGGATGCATTCTTGCGACAGGTCCGTGGATACGGTGGCGGATTGATTGCCGTGTACACGTCGTTGCTACTGAGCGATCCACGACACCTGTTTCGCATGGCGCCACGGGCGTGGCCGGGATATCGGCAATTACTGGCATCAAGGTCGCAGCGCGCCGTCAGCGCTGATCCCTCGTATCCGAAGAAGACTCATCGTACGGAGTACCTCGGAATGGTCTATGGACCACTGGCGTATCTGAAGAGCTGGGCAAAGTTCCGTGGTCTGCGCGGGCAGATCTTGTCGGAGTTCGGCGAGTCGGCGAGACTATAGGGAAGTTCGCTGCACACCTTTGCCGATGCCGTCGTCGCGGGGTGGGCGGCTTCGGCGCCCGGGGAACGAGCACCCGAAGTCGATCCGCCTCTGAGAGCCGCGAGTTCGAATGGTGGTCGTGACGGCGTCGGACGACTACGACTCACCGATCGCCCACCTGAGAGGGTGGGTAGAATCGGTCACCAGATGCCATTTGACCCTGTGACCTCGTCGAATCAGGAAACTGCCCATTCGTCGAGGTCAACCATCACCATCATGATCCTCGTCGCCGTCGTGGTGATGGGTCTGCTCGCCTACGAGGGTTGGTTGAGCATGAAACCAAAAAGTCACAAAACCGACCCGACAGTGTTGCCTTCGACGTTGTATCCGGTCGGTGTGCACGATTCAAAAGAGCCATCCAAAATGTCGATGCCGAGTGCCACGGCGATGGCGGGTTACACCCGCGTGTACGTCAATGATTTCAACACGGGAGGGACTCCCCCAGGTTGGCTCCTCTTCAATGGCGAACCGGGAGGTGATCCCGGCGCTCGGTTCCTCCCCAACCACGTCACGGTGAAGAATGGGGAACTGGTCCTGTCGGCCTTCCGAGATACTCGTTTTCACAACCAGTGGGCGACGGGAGGGCTCTGCCAGTGTGAAGCTCCCTTGAAATACGGCGCCTTCTTCGTCCGATCGCGAGTGACCGCTCCTGGCCCCAACGAAGTCCAATTGCTGTGGCCTGACAACAATCAATGGCCTCCGGAAATCGACTTCAATGAGACGCCGGCCACCCATCAGACCACGGCCACGGTTCACTGGGGATACGCGGACTACACCCAGCAATGGGTCAAGAACCGCGTCAACATGTTGGCGTGGAACACGTGGGGTGTCATTTGGACGCCCAAGGAGATCCTCTACACGCTTAACGGGCGCGCGTGGGGCATCGTGACGAACCCGCAAGCGATTCCGAGACTGCCGATGCGGTTGGACTTGGAGCAACGAACCCAGTGCACCATCCATGCGCAGTGTCCGAAGGTGCCATTGGTGCAGATGCAGGTAGACTGGGTTGCCGAATACCAGTTAAAGTGAAATCGACCGTTGTGGCTCATCCGTGGGTGGTGTGGAGGCCCTAAAGCGGTCGACCGCCATTTCTTGTCTAGGTTTTCGACCGTTGAAGAAGAGGGACGTAGAGACGGGAAAACGACGCGCGAAATTCAAGACTATGGCGAATGCGGCTCGGCGTCGATGTTGAGAGGCACGCAGTGGTGCAGGAGCAGGCCCGACATCACGGCCGCGAGTAGTGCATCATCGAATGTCTTCGCCTGCCGTCAGCTCATCAGGTCGATCTGTCGCGAGCAGAGTCACACGGTAGTGGCCGTTGTCGTGGTCCGTTCTCTGAGTGGGTTCCCCGTGAACTACTGGCGCCGTCGATGCTGACGCTGGCCTACAGGAATCTGACGAGAATGATCCACATCACTTCGTCGCAAAACATGCCTTCACTCGTCGTCGGAGAACTCTGAGCGAAGAGGCCATTTCGAATCATGAGTAGCGATGGCGCCATCGCATACCAGAATCGGTTTATTCTTAGTTGAAGGTCTCTACGTTGCGGAGGTACCGTCGTTGGAGTGCTTGTGGACAAGTTACTTGTATCAATTGCGCCAATGATGATCGAACGAACTGTTTCTCAACCTCGAACTCGAAGGGTATAAGTGAGGCGACTTCGAGTTGCCCTATTGGTCAAGAACGCTGCGGCACTTATGGTCTCGAGTGCCGGAACGTCAATTTTGGGCGTAGCATTCTGGGGCGTTGCGACCCGTATGGTTTCCGAGGCGGATGTCGGCAGATCGTCGGCGGAGATTGCCGCCATGATGCTCGTTGCGACCCTGGCCCAACTTGGTCTGCCGTCCATGTTCGAACGCTTTCTACCGATATCGGGTGACCGCGCTCACTCCATCGTAATTCGGGCCTACGGCATTTGTGTGGCCGCGTCAGTCCTTCTGAGCGTGCCATATATTCTGCTGGGCTTCTCGGAAAACTTCTTGCCGTCACAATTGATCTGGCGTGTTGTGTTCATTGTTTCGGTGTCGATCTGGACCGTGTTCGCATTGCAGGATTCGGTCCTGATCGGGCTGCGGGCGGCGGGGTGGGTTCCAGTGGAGAACATCCTGTACTCCATCTCGAAACTGGGTCTGATTCCTCTTCTGGTGATTTGGAGCAAAAGCAATGCCATCTTCGTTGCGTGGATGAGTCCGCTGATTGGCGCGATCATCGGTGTCAACTGGTATTTGTTCAAGGTTCGCATTCCTCGGCACGAAGGGCTGAACCTTTCGCACGAGACGTTCCCGACTTGGCGAGAACTCGTGTCGATGACCTTCGCACAATACGCAAGTCTGATTGTCAATGCGCTTGCACCATTGGTGGTGATTCTTATCGTATTCAGGCGACTCGGTCCGGTGGCGAGCGCCCATTACTACATTCCCGCGCAAATCGCGGGTGGTGTCAGCCAATTCCTGGTTAGCGTCGTTCGATCATTCTTAGTTGAAGCATCCACCGAGCCGCTAGAACTTAGACGTCATGCGCGGGTCGCACTTCGTACGAGCGCTGCGGTCGTCTTCGCGAGCGTTGGCGTTGGAGTCATCGCCGCACCGTGGATTCTTCGGATCTTCGGTGCTTCGTATTCAGTGCAGGGCACGACTCTCTTGAGATTGATGCTGCTATCAATCATTGGATTTGCCGTTTCTGACTACTATTCGGCATTGGCGTGGATCGACAGGAAGATTTGGTCCATTGTTCTGCGTGAACTCATCCTCACGCTGCTCTACTTCGGAGTCATCCTGGCCACAATCAGTCATGTTGGCATCTTGTCAGTGGGAATCGCATCAATCACCATGGCAAGTCTTCAGGCAGTTGTCTTTCTTGGACCGTTGATCAAGCGCTACAGAGAGTTGAGTCGACCACCAGGGAGAAGTACACCGATCTGACTTGACGGAACTTCAATCGGTCAAGTCCCAACGAGTGGTGCAAGAGTTCGTGGGCCTCGACGTTCGCCGTGTCGACCTCTTCGTCGTGAACCCTGCGCCGCGGTTAGATCGATGACAACCTCCTCGCACGCGGCGTTGATCGCCGGCCTCGGATAGTCGAGTGATGGTTCGCTGATGGCGGATTGGGCTGGGTGGGTCAATTCGCACGTAGCGCCTCGAGACGGCCCACTCGTCATTCTGCTCGGTCAGCAGCGCGCCTGTACGGACCGAAAACTCAGCCACTCTGCGATTCGTTGCGAGTGCCTGAACTTCCAGGTCGCGGCGAACTTGACCGGTGTGAGCCGACGAAGTGCGCTGTGGGTTCTCTCGTGATTGTCTTCGCGCAACGTGCGACACGAACTCGACCGCATGCATCTGGTGACCATGGAATCGACCGAAGGACGCGTGTCCCGGCGATCAAACACCACGCCCGGTCAGGCCGAGATCTTGCGGGCCCTCGAGATCGCCGAGCCCGGTCGCTTCCGTGATTTCGAGGTTCTGACGCCACATATGTAGACCTCCGTCAGCAATTCACGTCGTCCCACGACGAAGTAGTGACTTCACATCCGTTCTTTCCTCGTCATCACGACAATCCGTCATGGTCATGGGCCCACCATCTCTGGAAGTCCGGACCGTGACCGACGCAGAATTTTGGGCATTGACTGTGACCGCGGTCGATTCGATAGGGAGCGTGATCGCCCCCTGGTCTGCGGTTACACTTGTTTTGCCAGGCGTTCCAATCGCACCAACGCCTTAAGGCAGGGAGAAGTGGTGTTCGGATTACGCCGAATTCCTCGATCGAAACCAAACAACTCTCACATCGCAAAGAGGCAACTACGAATCATCACCGACTCGCTGTTGCTGGAACCGGCGGGGGGTGTTGAGAGGTCTACGCTCGAGAACTCGATTGGGTTGGCGGAGCGTGGTCATCGCGTCAGTGTCCTTTACGGGAGTGATGGATCGTTGGGGTCTCATTACGACAAAGCGGGAATTCAACTGCACGGCCCGGTGGCGTTTAGATTCGACAAGAGGCACCCCGTTGATTCATTTCTCAATTTCAGAGAACCCGCCAAATGGGCGCGTGGCGTTCAACCCGATGTTCTATGGCTAAATCGATTTGAGAACATTCAGTGTGCGCAAGAAATCGCTACGTGGTCCGATTGCCCCATAGTCTGTCAACTGCATCACTTGCCTTCGCCGGGCCGAGAATCGATTCTTCGACATAACGTTGCCCACTTCGTTGCGGTATCTGAGTTCATGAAATCGGCCTGGGTGGATGCGGGAATCCCGAAGAAGCGAATTAGCGTCATAGCAAATTCACTTCCCGCCGGTACTTATCCCTACGGCGGTCTTGAGGCGCGAGTGATCGCTCGAAAGTCACTCGATCTTCCCCTCGGTCCCGTGATCGTCCTGTGCTACGGGCGAATGATTGAGGAGAAGGGTATCGGCACCTTGCTGGAGGCGTGGTCCAAATTGAGATTGGACCCCGATGAAGCTTTGCTAGTCCTAGTGGGATCACCTTCGCTCACGCCGGTTCCGGCGGTCGAGGAAGCCTTGCGTCTACTCAGTCCCACTTCATATCGCTGGTATCCGATGCAAAGCGACATGGACTCGTTTCTTCACGCGGCTGATCTTGTGGTTTTTCCCACCTGGCTGAATGAAGGATTCGGCAGGGTAATCATTGAAGGAATGAATTCCGGCCGGCCGGTCATCGCGTCACGCGTCGGTGCAACTCCCGAAATTCTGTCGGGCCCCATGAGCCGGTTCCTGGTCGAGCCCAGGAATTCAGATGAGCTCGGTCGCTTGATGCTTTCCCTTCTCCACTGGCGCCGTAGCGATCCTGACTTGGGATCGCAGTGTGCGGCATGGGTCGAGGCCAGATATCGGTTTGCCGATAACAACTCCGCGTTCGAAGGCGTGCTGCTTCAGTTCGCTCGTCGCGCCCGTAACTGAATGAGTCAGTGACCCGAAGCCTGTACATCGCTGACGGCGATCGACTTGTATCGTGGTCTGCATCGTGGGGCGCCCTCGCCAAAACAGAGGTTGGTGGATCGAAACAATGAAAGTTCAGGTAGCGAGACCAGGCGAGTTGGGTGAGAGTCACGCCGAACTTTGGATGTCGCTTCAGCACAGCTCGTCGAAGTTGAGTCCTTTCTTGTCACTTACCTTCGCGAAGGTGGTTGACCGCTTCCGGTCAAATGCCCGCGTCGCCGTCGTGTACGACGGGAGTGAGGTCACGGCATTCCTCCCGTATGAGATTGGCGTCGATCGCCGCGCTCGCCCGATTGGCTGGCCGATGAATGACGCACAGGGGATCATCAGTTCAGAGCCGCTCGCGGACATCCGTCGCGTGGTCAAGAAAGCGGGATTGAGGGCGTGGAGCTTCGACAATGCGTTGGCGTCCCCCATCGAACTGGGAAGACACTGTTACAGGGGGTCGTCGCACCGGGCTACTTTCGCTGACCTATCCACTGGATTCGAGGACTATTTCGACAGCCGCGGAAAAACTGTCATCAAGGAATTCGAGCGCCGTCGTCGGGCGCTGGAAAGGGATCTGGGCCCGCTCACATTTCAGTGGCAGAGTGGGGAACCTGCTGACCTGGACAAACTCATCGAATGGAAATCGGCGCACTACCTTCGTACGAATGTCACCGGCGAATTCGCGGTGTTTAGCGATCCCCGCAACGTCTCAATTGTCAGAGCTCTTGCCGAAAGCCGGCAGGCGGACTGTGAAGGCGTGGTGAGTGTACTCCTGATCGGGGACCGGCCAATAGCAATTCGTTTTGGGATGCTCGGCCCCGGCGGTCTAACCTCGCAGTTCCCGAGCTACGACCGAGAGCTGGGTCGCTACTCGCCAGGTACCATGATGTGGTTCACTTTGGCAAAGGAAGCCGTACGACGCGGAATCACTCGCATTGATTTTGGTGGGGGTGGCGAGAACTACAAAACCGATCTCGCGACCGATTCGTACGAACTTTTGAGGGGGTGCGTATGGGGAAATCTCGTGGAGAGTCACGGCCGGCGACTCGCCAGATTACTGATGAAGGACGCGCAAGGAAGGAAACGGTTCTCCTGATGGCTGTCTGTGAGGTCACGGGTTGATCGCTCTCAGCAATCCCATCTCTGGGGGCCTGCATGCTCCCGGTCAACGGTGCTCCAATGCTCGGAGTCGTTGCCACGCACGACTACGCCCGCTTTTCGCGATCAGGCCCGAATGATCGAGACGTGAAGAGGGGCTTTCGATTGGCTCGATCACTACGGGCTTGACCGCCCAAAGCTTGAGGTCCACCCCACGACCCAAGAGCGTCACGCAGGACGTCATTGGCGGACCATTGCTCCGTTCATTTTCGTATGGTCTAACTTTGCCTTACGCCTCTCGAAGGAGTGAAGGAGATTGGCAATGTCGGGCGAGACACCATCACTGACGTTCACTCAGATTTCGAAACGGAACCGCCGCCGACGACCAGTGGTTATCTCCCTGTGGATCTTGGCGGTGCTGGGCACTTTGGCGCTCGCCTACGAGCGTTATCACTCGAACGTCTCGTTCATACCCAGGAGTAATTCGACTCGTTCGCACGATTTCTGGATCTTCTATCACGCCGCCCGACAGATCTCCGACGGGCGAAGCCCTTACGCCGCTCACTTGGTCGCACTCAATGCGGGATACATCTACTCCCCGTTTGTCGCCCTCCTTCTGGTCCCCTTCGTTCACCTCGGTGTCTCCGTCTTGTGGCGGGCGTGGCTCGCCGCGAGCGTCCTTGCGCTCGTTGCGACGGCGGTGCTCGCGTCGCGCGCTGAGGCACTTTCTTCGAAAGATTGGAGCGCCCCGGTCCTCTTCGGTGTGGTCAGTGGGTCGTTATTGCGTTTCCAGCCCACCATCGTTCTTTTTTCCAACGGAAACTCTGATGCCTTCGTCCTCTTTCTCCTCGGGGTCGCCGCACTGGCGACGGAGCGCGGGCGCGGCATCGCCTCGGGAGTTCTGCTAGGCCTCGTAGGGGTCATTAAGACCTGGCCGTGGGTGGTCGTTCTGGTCGTAATGCGGCGCGGCGTCGTGCAAAGGCGGCGAATAGTGCTGGCGTTTGCGCTGGTCTCGATGTCGGCACCCCTGCTGGCGCTGTTGCCAAGGGGACCGTCGGAACTGCTGCAGTGGATTAGGACCACAATCATGGCGGGCTCTCAACACCTTGTCAGTACGTCGGTGTGGGGTGCGCCACGAGCACTGTTCACCACGACGGGCGCCGCGAGACCGGCGCTGGTCTCGACGCCACTGCATTGGTTGACGATGCTCATTTTTGCCACCTGGGTGATCACTCTGCTGGTGATCTGCGTACGATGGAGTGCCAACGGTCGACTGAGCTTCTGGAACATCACTGGCTGTGTCGTTCTGCTGTTGCCGGTGTCGCACGCGGACTACACCGTGTACTTGTTACCGATCATGTGGATTTGGCTAGCGCGAGCCCTGTCGGAGAAGAAGTGGCGATCGCCCACGACACTAGTGGCCGGCGCAATGTGCATCTGGTGGATCTCTCTGCTTCCCGCGACGTTCTTCAGTTGGCAACCGACCGCCTCTGCGGTATCGGTTGAAATGCCGTTCTTCGCCAATCTCCTTGCCGTCAGTATTTCGATCGCGTCCGACCAGTTCTTGAGTCGGGGTCCGGCCACCGGTCAACTTGCGCACTAGGTGAGGTTTGCTTGCCGGCTCCACAACTTTGGGCAGGACCGCGACGCGGCCCCGTGCGGGTCCCCGGCGGGCGGGACTGGTTCGGACTGACGATGCGGGCGAATCGTCGCGTACGGCGGTGAAGGACGTGCTGTAAGAAACCACAGCCACGGCTCACTCGGATATGGATTATGGGGGAACGTTCAAGTAGGGTCGCAAAGTGAGAAGTCTCATATCCGCTCAGACTCGGGGGGTGACCCAACTGCCCATGAATTCCAGGTTCCGTGCCTCGCGCCATGGCTTTCGACTTGGCGTCGCCTTGTTGACCCTGGCATCCCTCGTGAGTGGGGTGGTGGGGGCCGCCCACGCGGGGGCTGATTCCTATCAGATCTCCAACGACAACTCCTCGACCGGCTGGTACCCTAACCAGCCCTTGCTGACGCCGTCGTCCGTCGGCGGGAGTAGCTTCGGAAGCCTCTTCGACGCCACACTCAGCGGAAAGATCTACGCGCAACCGCTGGTGGACAAGGGGCAGGTCCTCGCCGTCACCGAGAACGACTGGGCCTATGGCGTGAACGCTGCGACCGGCGCGATCAGTTGGTCCAATAACTACGGTCCCGCCGCCACGCCTACCGGTGACATCTACAGCCAGACCTTCAATTCGTGCGGTGACCTCGGCACCAGTATTGGGATCACCGGCACGCCGGTCATCGATCCCGCCACGAACACGGCCTACTTCGTCGCCGCTCGAGCCAGCGGACCAGATCGAATATGGAACAAAGTCGACTACGGTCCCTCGACCCAGTACTACCTTGAGGCCGCCAACGTGACCACGGGAGCGCCGCCGGCTGGGTGGCCTTCCGCGGGTGTGTTGATTTCCGGAGCAGCCAACAACGACCCCACGACGTCATTCGTCCCGGACTATCAGACTCAACGTCCCGGTCTGGTGCTGGTTAACGGGGTGGTGTACGCCGCCTTCAGTGCGCAGTGTGACTACCTACCTCCCACCGGGACTTATGCGGGGTGGCTCATCGGCATCTCCACGGCGACTCATTCGGTCACGACGCTGTGGGCGTCGGAGACCAACGCAAGCGACGGCGGCGGAATTTGGCAGTCCGGGGGAGCGCCCGTGGTCGATTCCAGCGGCAATATCTACGTGATCACGGGTAACAGCATTTCGTCGGGTATCGCACCACCGGTGGGGAGTAATGGGTTCAGCACCTTGGCCGACTACGGCGAAGCCGTGGTCAAACTCAGTACCTCCTCGGGAACCCTGACGCCCGTCGACTGGTTCGTGCCAGCGGGTGTAGCGGCGCTCGATACGCAGGACCTCGACTTCAGTTCGGGGGGTCCCGTCGCATTGCCCGCCAGTATGGGCACGCCGCAGGAACCGAACGTGCTCCTGGGAGTCGGTAAGAACGCGATTCTCTACTCGATGGACATGTCCAATCTCGGTGGTTACGAGCACGGTGGGAATGGTGGTGATGCAGTCCCCTCAGAACTCGCGGTGAGCGGTGGCGTCTGGGGCCGACCTGCTGTCTGGCCAGGTGACGGGGGATACATCTATCTTCCCACGACCGGGTCGGCCGGCCAGCAGTCCACCGGGACGTTCAATGCGTATCAACGGGTCGTCAGTACGTCGGGCGCCGTGGGATTCCAGCCAGTGGGTACGGCGGCCAGTTTTGGCTACACCTCGGGATCGCCAGTCGTCACCTCCAATGGGACTGAATCTGGCTCCTCGCTGGTGTGGGTGATTCAGTCAAGTGGCGATACCGGCGCTGGCGGTCAGTTGGATGCGTTTGATCCAATTCCTCAAAATCCGGGGCCGAACGGAACGTTGACCAAAGTGTGGAGTTCTTCGACGTTCACCGCCGAGAAATTTTCCTCTCCAGGCGTCGGAAATGGATCGATCTACGTGGGCACGGGCGACGGCCATCTCCTGGGGTTTGGCTTCACCAGCGCGACGCCGCCAGTGACCGGTCCTAATGTCGACTTTGCCCCGACGATCATCTCGCAGTCAACGACCGGTACCGCCACGTTCACCGCGAGTCCAGGCACGACGACGACCACGATCAGTGGGTTCTCAATACATGGCTCGGCCTATTCCAAGGGGAGTCCCAGCGTGGCGTTGCCGGCTACTCTGCAACCCGGACAATCGATTTCCGTTCCGGTGACGTTCACTCCGACGGTGACCGGCGCGAACCCCGGAACTCTCAGTGCCAACTTCTCGCACGGATCGAACAATGGGGTGACCACGGTGACTCTGAGCGGGACCGGCGTAGCCGCGACCTCGCAAGTCGTTGCGTCCCCGACGACGGTGGATTTCGGCCTTCAGCCCGAAAGTGGTCCCTTGGTTTCGCTGCCCGTGACGATGACCAACAAGACGAGTAGCACTATCAACATCACGGGCTTCACGGCGCCGCTCTCCTCTAGTCCCTTCAGCATCACCAGAACTCCTTCCACTGGACCTCTGGCGAGTGGCGCATCGTTGACCTTCACGGTGAATTTCGCGCCACCAGGAACATCGGCAAACTTCAGCCACGTATTTGGCGATGTAGCGACGTTAGAGACGAGCATCGGCAACTTCGGTATCCCCCTGTCGGGTTCAGCCGCACCGCCAGCTGTGCTGGCGCTCCTACCGACATCGCTTAATTTCTCCAACGTCCCGGTGGGCCAAAGCGCCACTCTGACGTTTGCGGTGAAGGACAATGGTGGTTTTCCCTTGACGATCACCAAATCCGCCCCACCGACTCTCGGCAAAGGTTTCACCGCGACCTCCACCCTGGCGGCGAACACCGTCCTCGCCGCAAATTCGTCGGTCCAAGAGACCGTTCGATTCGCACCGACATCAGCTGGCTCGGTGAGTGACAGTTGGGTCATTTCCAGCAATGACGGCAATCCGCCCGCCACTCTGGTTATCCAGGGAACCGGCGTTGTGACCAAGCCCAACGCGCCGACCATTGGCACGGCTTCCGCGGGCGACCACCAGGCCACCGTCACCTGGACCGCTCCCTCGAATAACGGCGGAGCGACGATCTCTGATTTCACGGCGACCGCGACCGACTCGACCACCTCGGCGAACGGCGGCCAGACCTGCACCGCGAGTGGTGCCTCGTCGACCCAGTGCGTCGTCACCGGACTCACCAATGGCGACAGCTATACGTTCACGGCGACGGCCACCAATTCGGTGGGCACCAGCGTGCCCTCGGCCGCCTCGAACGCGGTGGTGCCGTTGGTTGCGACACCGCCTCCCGTAACACCGCCTGCCGTAACACCGCCTGCCGTAACACCCAGCCAAGGTCAGCTTTTGCTCTCCCCAGTTTCGCTCGCTTTCGGTGATGTTGGGGTGGGTCAAAGTAGGACGTTGAGTTTCGAAATCGAGAATACCGGCAACGTGCCCTTGAAAATTGTCGCAATGTCCCCACCTAGCGGTAACTCCTTTGAAGTGACGACGAGTCTCGTTGTCAATTCAGTGATTGCTGCTGGAGGCTCAGTTTCCGGGGTCGCCCAGTTCAATCCCACGAGTACGGGCGTCACGAACGCGACGTGGGCTATCACCAGTGATGCCGGAGACGGTGCCACGACCCTGGTGCTGTCCGGAACGGGAATGGTCAACAAACCCGATGCCCCGCTGATCGGAACGGCATCCGTGAGCTTCAACACAGCGACGGTGAATTGGCGTGCCCCCGTGTCAGATGGTGGAAGTTCCATCGTCGGCTATAGAGCCATCGCGAAGGACCTAAGCGATCCCTTACACGGTGGACAGACGTGTTTGGTGGGCGGGGGAGCTACTCAGTGCATCGTGAGTGGGCTCTCCAACGGTGACCGCTACACGTTCAGTGTCGTTGCGACGAATCAAGCGGGTGATGGCCCGTCCTCAGGCCCTTCAAACGTGGTGAGAATGTCAACCCTACGTTCGCCAACTTTGAGCATCACGACTCGCAAGGGCCGAGCCGGTAGTCCACTCGACCTCAAGACTCGCGGCGACTCTTTGGGCGGTTTACTCCATTTCTTGACGGTGGACGGTACGGCATCGGGCTGTCGGATCAGGAGTAACGTTTTACGTTCGACGACGGGTGGAACTTGCGTGGTGGTTGCCTACCGTGTCGGTCACCGAGCAGTCGCCGCAACTTTGTCGCCGGCCATCGCCATCGTCATGTCAGGACGGCCACTGGGCGCTGGGAGGATATCGTTGACCGTTGCTTTCTCTGCCGACTCAAGCACTCTGTCCCTACGGACCAGGGCGATGTTGACCGCACTGGCTGAGTCTCTGAGGAAGGGGGCCACCGTCACCATCATTGGATACGGGAGGCATAGTCAGGCATTAGCCGAGGCCCGCGCACGATCTGTAGCGCGTTACCTCTCCCATCTCAAGGTCGCCCATCTGGTGATGAAGACCGTGACCAGTTCGGGGGCGAATATCGCAGAGATATCTTCGCCCGGCCCTCGATTGAGGCTCAATTCCCCCGGGAGGCGAGGCACGGCTTCAATGTATTCAGGAACCTCACGTCGGGCGTCTTCTTGAGCACCGCTCCACAAACCGCCTAGATGATGAATGCGGGTGCCCAACCTACGATAGAAGTCGTATCTCTTCGTTGCTGGAATGCGCCGAGCGGACTACCAACGTTGTCGCAAAGGACCTGATGGTTGAAACAGCCCAACTGAAGAGACGTGGTTCTTTCGTCGGAACACCGCTGCTCGAGGACGGTCCTTTCTTCGTCAAGAATCGTTGTTGAGATCACTATTCTGATGGCGGGACCGGCCAGGAGACCGCGATTCGATTAGATTTGACAAGACGTCGACGAAGTGGCAACAATGCGACACCACAGAATGCTGATGAAGCAGATCCTTGCGCACATCGTATTGCGACTACAGTTTCTTGCTCACGGTCGTCGCCGGAGAATCACTCCAACACTCGCCGGTGTGAGCGCAACAGACGATTACGTCACGACCCAATTGGTCGACGCAATGTACATTGTCGCCCACCCCGATGATTCCCTTCTGTTCCAGTGCCCCGACACAATTCGTCAAATTGACGACAACCGCGTCGTGGCTACAGTTCACTTGAGTGCGGGTGACGGCGGGCGCAAGGCGGAATTTTGGCTAGCGCGCGAGGAGGGCATTCGGGCGGCGTACGCACTCATGGCGGGTGTGGTGAATCATTGGAGCTCCTCTTCACTCCGCGTGGGCGATCACCGCGTCTCTCTCTTTAGCCTTACTTCGAAACCACAGGTGCTGGTCATCTTCCTGCGCTTGCCCGACGGCAACTTTGAGAATGGAAAGGGTCACCCGAGGTATGGCGCACAGAGCCTCCTCAAACTATGGCGGGGATCCCGCAAAGTCATTGCGACCGTCGACGGTCACGATACCTATTCTCGAAACGAACTCGTCGACACCCTCACCGCCATCCTGGAGCGGTTTCGGCCCCGGCTGATCGCCACTCAAGATTATGTCCAAGGTTTTGGAGGTAGTGACCATATCGACCACTCTCTCGCGGCGCAATTCGCTCGACTGGCTCATCGCAACTGTAGTTTTTCGCACAAATTTGTGGGTTATCTCGGTTATCCAGTCGACGAACTGCGGCCCAACGTGCAGGGAGATCTACTGAAGCGGAAGCAAGAAGTTTTCTACGCGTACGGTGCATTCGATGAGTCGGTGTGCAACAGTGAGGAATCGTGCCGCGGAACGCGATACGCCGAGTGGCTGTCGAGACAATACATCGTTGGGTCCGAGACGATCGGGGTCGTCGCGGACGCTGGCTACTCCCAGAGGGTCGCACGGGGCACCGTTGTCGCACTCGACCCGTCAATGAGTTCGACGGAGGTGGGCGATGCCACTTATCGATGGACGCAGAACTCGGGCACGCCCGTTACGCTGTCGAGCGGTTCAGGGACAGAGGTGACATTTGTCGCACCCGACCATTCCACGACAATTGAGTTCACGTTGATCGTCACCTCGGAATTCGAGGAGAGTGACGAGAGCGTCGTAAAAATTGTCGTGATTTGAAGTGCGTCGCCATAGTCGGCGGTGTGGTCCAGAGAGCGTACTTTGAGTCAACAATTCCGGGGTAGGGCGATTGATGAGTGGGTCATCGCGCCGCCGCCGCCGCCGGTCGTCGTGGTTGCCCGCGCATCACTTCATCGATCGTCAAGTGATCGACGCCCCACCCGTGGCGCCACGAAGAACCATCACTCCGTTGAAGGGGTGTCCTAGAAGTTCTCGGCCTTGCACTTGCGAGCGCAATCGTGCCCCCGTCGAGCGGCATGACACCAAGAGGGCAACCCGTTCCATGGGGACTGGGGACTGTTCAATTGTCGGTCGACCGACCCGCGTTGATCCTCTCGCTCGAGCAATGTGGTGGTCGTTCCTCCTTGCGTGTCAGGGCGAACTCGACTGGTGTGGCGTCGTCGGGAGACGAATTGGCGACGGTGGTGGTGGCGTCGCTCGAAGGGTCAGTGGAATTGGGTCGTCGGTATTAATGTAGGTCCTGACGTGGTTGACAAAAGTTCGTTGGAAAAATTGGAGTCTGCGGCACGACCCGCGGTCGTCGTCGTACTTGACGTAGAGGAGCCCATCCCCGCGCTCCCCTACGATGGTATCCACCGCGATGCGTGGGTAGTCGCGCGTGTGGCCGGGCAACCGCGTGCCCTGCGAGTCGTTGATCTTGCCAGTGGAGTGCAGGTCCAGCGCGCTCAATTGCACGAAATGGTCGAACAATGCGCATTGTTGCCGGTGACGACGACTCATCCAGTGGATGACGAGTCCTTGCCATTTATCACCGTGGTGGTTCCGACAATTGCGCAACGCAGTGGGGAACTCGACGCCTGCCTTCGTAGCCTGTCGTCGCAGTCGTATCCCCATTTTGAAATCATCCTCGTCGACAACCGGCGGACGGTGCCATCGCTCGACGTGCTGAGTGACATCGCTTCTCGCTGGCCCCGGTTGACTGTTCTGCGCGAGCGAGTTCCGGGTATTTCGGCCGCTCGCAACCGCGGCATTGCTCACGCCAGCGGTGAGGTGATTGCTTTTACTGACGACGATGTTGAAGTAGCGGAGAACTGGCTCAGGACGATTGGAAGTGAATTTGCTCGTCATCGAGAGATTGATGTCGTTACGGGACTGATCCTTCCGGCGGAACTCGAAACTCCCGCGCAGTTGTGGTTCGAGATGTACTACGGGGGATTCGCCGGAGAGCGTAACTTCGAAGCCTTGACGGTGCAAGCGACGCGGCGCCACTCGTCGCGAATCGAAGCCCGTGGCGACGACGGTGATGTTGTGCGCACCGTTGCCCTCTATGGCGCGGGCGCCTTTGGCGCGGGCGCCAATATGGCCTTCCGGGCGAGCGCTATAGCGACGCTCGGCGGCTTCGATCAAGCGTTAGGGACAGGAACCGCATCGCGAGGGGGCGAGGATCTCGCCGCCCTCATGGGCATCCTGTGGGGTGGCGGGCGAATTCGCTACCAGCCCCACGCCTATGTTTGGCACCGCCATCGTCGCGGCTACGCCGAGCTGCTGACGCAACTCGACGGTTACGGCGTCGGCTTCACGGCCGCACTGACGTCGCTCGTGATGCGCGACCCGCGACACCTGCTGGCCATCGTCCGCAATGGGCCGCTAGCCTTGCGCGAGCTGGTGTGCAACCTGAGGGTGAATCTGCGGGGGCGTGGTCGAGTAGTTGACGCCACCTCGGCCGTCCGCGAGTTCCCGTCGGAGATGGCTGGTCGCGAATATCGTGGATATCTCAGAGGCCCAGGCGCGTACGTGCGAAGTCGCCGCGAAATCAAGAAGAGGATTGAGTGATTTGGCGGGGTGCGCGAAGCCGCACTTCGTTTGGAGTAGCGCCCGCGTGGAGGTGCATCCAACCGACGGAGGGGTGGATCGCCCCGACACTCGATGGAGTCGAAGGGTGACATTTCGGGCTTGAATGAGTCCTTCGACCGCATTGACACCACTATGGATTGTGATGCTCTTGGTTCAGAGGTCGAAGCAGACGCTCATCACGTCGTTCTAATTGGGGAGGTACTCCGCTACCCAGTCGATCTGTAGGGCCGATGGCTTGGTTGGACATTCGGCCTTGGACGGGCAATTGACTCGCTGTTCGAAGTCGACCCTCATGGGCAGGTGAGGAATCGAGGTGGGCGCGGAGAATTCGTGCCACAGTCGTCCGTCGACGGTGAAGAGTATGTGGGTGGCCGTCCAGATGACACCCCAGGTGTGCCACTTCAACATGTCGATCTTCAACACATGAAAATCAGTCTTGTTGCCTAACCAGTGCACGGTTGATGTCGTCAAATTCGACTTGTACATGCTCTCGTTGAAGTCGATCTCTGGTGGCCACTGGTTGTCGTAGGGCCAGAGTAATTCCACGGAGTTGACGCGGTCGCTCGTCTCGCGCGAACGTACGAAGACCGCCCCGTACGTGAAGGGTCTTCCGCATTGACAGAGTCCCGCTGTGGTCCATCGATTCGAGTTCGCGGGGTCTCGGTAGGTCTTGAGTTGTAGGAGCCCTCGGGCCAGCTGGATGTGATTCACGCTGAAGCGGTCGGTCGGAAGGCCGCCCGCCAATCCCGAGAACGGAAACCAACCAAGAGGTATGTGCGGCTGTTTGAAGTCGTTGACGTACGTCAGGTGATAACCGGCCAAAGCATGGGCGGCGGGCGGGGCCATCCCCGAGGGCTCATGGGAGTCGTAGATACCCGCCGGATACCGGGTGTGTGCGCTCATGGGTGACGCACTCGACCACGTCGCAGCGGAAAGTCCAATCAGCTGGGAAGCACCAAGGATGGCGACCGACGTCAGAACGACTCGAGATAAATGTCGTAGGCGCATAGCAATCGAAGGCTACCAGTAGAGGAAGAAGCCGTGGATGCTGCGACCGCTGGCGGTCAATGGCCGACGCAGGGTCTCAGCGATCGAGTACATCTGGTCGACCGAAGAAATAGCCCTGACCAAGCATATGAGCGTTCTGCCCTACGGAGGCCCCGAGGCTGAGTAGGGTCTGCGCTTCGGCCAAGGTTTCGACGCCTTCAGCGATGATGATGGTGTTCATCTGCGCGGCGAAGTGACACATACCTGCGGTCATCGCTTGACGCGCCAGATTCGTGTCGATGTCGCGAATGAGCGAGATGTCGAGTTTCACGAAATCAGGCTGCAGTTCCAGGATGTGGGCCAAACTCGTGAAGCCTGCACCGGCGTCATCGACGGCCAGTCGACAATTGGGGAGGCCCGCAACGACATTGCGGATCGCGGCGTAGTTCTCGATCTGGTCGTGCTCGGTGATTTCGAGGACGATCTGTCGGTTGGCGCGCGCCATGACGGGCTCCGCGAAGTGCCCCAGCAGTGCGGCGGGCGAGAAATTGAGACTGAGCCAAATCTCCGCGTCGAGAGTCTGTGCCGCCTGGACCGCGGCCTGGGCGCACGCAGCTTCGAGTTCCGGTCCGAGCCCGGCGTGGTGGGCGTCCTTGAAGCACACGTCGGGTCGACGGCCATCGTCGAACCGGGTGAGGGCCTCGTAGCCGACGACTTTGCCGGTGGCGAGCTCGACGAAGGGCTGGAACACTGGCGTGAAGGCCTGCTGGTCGATGATGCGGCGGACTTGCGAACGCAGGGACTCACGGTGACGCTGGTCCTCGAGTTGCGCGCCGAAGAAGGAGCCGGCGTACGAACCGAGCTGGTCGAAGGCCGCGAGGCGTCGTGGAAGGTTCTTGGCGATCCGCTCGTCGCGAGTCGCGAGGACCAGGACGCCGATGGTCGAGTCGTTCCAGCGAAGTGGGGCGACCACGGCGCCCGCTGCCCGCGAGTCCCGGATCAACGCGAGGATCTCGGTGGATTCCTTCCAGCGGTCGTCCTCGAGGTCCACGACGGTGGCGGGATGGCCGCCGTGGACCTGCTCGGCGACTAGGGACGCGGGGAACGTCGGCGGCGGCGAGGTCGCGAAGAATGATTCGCCGTGCGTGCCCATGACTCCGAGCACGTCATCGTGGTGCAGGATGAGAAAGGTCGCGGCGTCGATGCCGTCGAGTCGCGTGACCAATCGGCAGAAGAGATTGGCCATCGCTTCGAGCGAGCTGACCGGTCGCATCTCGCGCATGATGGCCAGGATGGTGTGGCGATCGCTGTCGTTACTCGACAGACTGGCTTGCAGATTGCGCTCCAGGGTGAGATCGCGCTTCACCGCGACGTAGGCGGTGAGCTCTCCGTCTTCATCGTGGATCGACGAGATCGTCGCCTCCTCTTCGTAGAGGTCGCCGTTCTTGCGTCTATTGACGAGGATGCCGCGCCACGTCGCTCCGCTCGAGATTTGGCGCCACATCGCTTCGTAGAAGGCCCGATTCTGCAGTCCGCTCCGGAAGACCCGGGGGTTCTGGCCGATCAACTCGTCGAGTTCGTAACCACTCGATCGCAGCGTCGCCGGATTCGCGTAGACGATGTTCGCCAAGGAGTCGGTGATGGTGATTGATTCCCCCGACTGGCGCACGGCCGCCCCGAAGAGCAGTTGCTCGGAGAGCGATCGAACCAATTGCTCGTGGTCGCGCAGACGTCGCAGGCCGAAGCCGAGTTGTGCGGCCAGTTCCTCTAGGTGCGCGGGTCAGAATACGTTTTCGGCTCGGCCGTGAGAGTTGTGCAAACGTGAAAACGGTTGTCGTGTAGCG
>JABBNY010000219.1:283-4515 GCA_019352095.1 Acidobacteriota bacterium | reverse complement strand
CAGGGTGGGGAATTTCGATGATCGACTCTGGGGAGATTCCCTGATTCTCGTCATTCAACCCCAATACATTTCGGCATAATCTTAGGAAATTCAATTTGCCCCCTTTTTTTCAGATGCGCCCTGCTTAACGCACTCAACGAACGCCAACGCTGGAAGGCGGTGACGCACCTGTGCTATCACACGTTGGTGAGTTTTGTCCTTGAACGACATTTATAAATTGAGTTTCTAAATGTGATTCAGGTAAGGCAATTTGCGTCAAGTTCGTGGGCGTCGACACTCTCTGACGGACTCCACGAGAAATTCACGCTTGCGGTGTACGTATTCATCATCGGTCCGTTACTCGAATACGTAAAGAAAGTTCTCACACGCCTCGCCACCGTGACCCACCCGTGACGGACATGAATCGGCCATGGAGTCCCCCTGGACCATCGCGAGGCGCGAGTTTGAGTTCCTGCACGGATCATTCAAGTGGTTCACGAGAAGTCAGATGTGCACGATCATCTTCGGTTGCGTCAAGAGTTTCTACAACCGCCCTCGTCACCAAGCAAGTCTCGGGCACCCGCACTCCGGCCGAGGTTTGCGAGGAGGCAAGAGCGGCTTAATTTCCAACTAGCACGCGCCCATCAAAGCGAGGCAACGCCACCGTCGTGAGAATGGGAGCCGACGATCAAGTTGGCCACAACGGCGCCGTCAGTGTGTCAAGAACCTTACAGTTCCTGATCAAGAATCGCGCTGAGGCCGGAACCTACGCCAGCCAACGAGTCCGAACAAGAGAATCAGCGCGCCGAGTGAACTGGCCCACCACCAAGCCTGGGTATCTCCACCATGACGAGTCTGAACCTGGGATGCTACGATGAAACTTTTCGAAGTCACGACAGGTTGGGTTGAAGACGACTTTCGTACTGACCCGGTGCTTCCACTCTTTTCCTTAGAGGAAACAATGGGCGCGCCCAATGCAGTCTGCTCCGTAGCTGGGCCGCCCGTAAGATTCGGGAAGGTCGTTGTAACTTGGAGAGCGTTTACGGACTGCGTTGGATCGCCGAACTGAAGAGTTCCTGTTTCGGAGCGTGTTGCTTGCCATGACCCAAGAATGGGCGTCCCGTCCGATGCGTTGACAACGATAGAAAGTCCCTCGATACTAGTCAATGAAGGGTCTCCGGTTAGCCCAGTTGTCAACCCGTCAAGCACATCTCCGTAATGGTCCACGAGTGCCGAAGGTTGATCGATCGTAATGTCTGCCTCAAGTGCGAATTGACCAGCCGACGAACCGATTGGTAGCAAGGTTGCAGACTCACTAATAACCGAACCTGAAGGTAGTACGCCATTCAATACCGTCAAATTGGAATTCAGTTGAGCCAGTGCAAGACTTGATGAAACTGAATCGAGATTTGGCGTGCTAATCGGAGCACCTATCGTCGCGAAACCACCATGGAATGCGTTGAAGGCACCGGGAGGCACGCTACCGTCCGATGCGACAACGCTATATGAAGTGACGTTGGGATTCGCCTCGGCAACAACAGAAGCAGCAATTCGCGCACGCCAACCAATTTCATCGTATGTAAAAGTTTGTGCCATCGTAGAAAGACCACTTTGAATCTCAGTCGGCGAAAGTCGAATAAGTAGTTGCTGTGGTCCACCGCTAGTTACTGAACTCTGTGACTGCAGACTTGAGATTGATCCAGGAAGAAGGCCATCGACCGTGGCAGTCACGTCACCTCCAACACTTGCAGATGCAACTATTCCTGAACCTAGTGTCGCACAAGCAAGAAGACTCGCGAACCCAACCAGACTGAAAATGCTTCTACGCATCAGACGGACCTCACAATCATCAGGGTATTGAGTCGCATAGCGGGGATGGTGCGAGTCCAATTACCCAGCCACCCGTTTCTATGGTCGATGTTGAGGAATTGGGTGATACAAGAATCGAGCCGCTACCTCCGCTGTTCGGTGCATTGTAGTAATCCCACTGACTCGGCCCATTTCCATAACAGGTTCCCGCCACTGCAGATCCCGAAGTAACGTACGACTCACCACCAACCATCCCATAACCGTCTGGCATTCCATTGAGCGCGTATGGACCATTCGGATCGAGGGTTCCGCCGATTTTGTCGTTCCAACCAGTCGAATTGACGAACACGTTAAAATTGATGTCTGTCGGATAACTATATTGACCGTAGTACGCACACGAGTAACCGCCGTTTACCGGTTTCGTTTCTACGAACGCGTAAGTTGCCGAATTAGTTGTCCCGCAGTTGTCAAGTGACATCTGACTTCCAAGCGTGGCCCAACCAGCCTGGATGAGGCCCGCAGAACTTGAAAAGCTACTCTGCTCCACTGATCTATGTAGATACATCGCATAACTGTTCGCAGGCTGTTGGCTGCTCGACGGAACTGCAATGGAGGAGATGTTGCCGTATTCGAGACTATTCCAGTATCTCAAACCAAAATTATTCGCGCCTGCAACACTTGCAGCAGCGAGTGGAAGAATGACGATTGCGGCGGCGGCGGTACCACGGAATCGCCACTGATTGAAAATGCGACCCATCTTCGCCTCTCCTGTATTGATCAAGCCACACCACGGAGCGTACCTCATGCCACGGTCTTTTCCAATAGAAGTTAGTTTGCACACACTCGGCCTTGGCGTCATAATGGCGGTGGTTCTGACGGGGGCCGTAGGTTCCCGGCAGGGCCACCGCCTCGTCATCAACCCTGAAAGTTGATCGTTGAGGGGTTGATGGGTGTACGTTGACACGCCAGTTTCCATTCCGACTGGTGTCCATGAACTTCGATGGTTGAAGGTCTGGCACTGGTGAGCGTGAGCATTGGTCGACCGCAGTTCATGGACCTGACTTGGACGGAATTGCGTGAATTCGGGATTGCCGGTGCCGGGCCAGATGGGGCGGGTACGGTTTCAAGAACAGCAATTTGTTGACGAGAGGCCGCACCGTGTTTGCTCTGGTTGTTCGCTTTACCGTGCTCCCCGACCACCTCGAAGCCTTCGACGCGCTGGTTTCTGACACGCTGGTCCAGATTGCGCGCCACGAGCCCGGCACCCTCGTCTACGTGAGTCACGAACGCTCTGATCGGCCCGACGAACGCGTCTTCTACGAGTGGTACCAGAGCGCCGACGCCTTCGAGTTCCACGAAGCCCAGGTCCACACGATTCGATTTCTCCGAGAGCGTGGCCAGCACCTGGTCGGTCCACCCGAAGTCTGGTCGCTGGCGACACTGTCGGGCGTGATCAACGGAGAACTGCGTGCGAAGTGACGCCGCTGACGAAGTCAACGTCGTAGGCACGCTCGTCAGGCAGTACCGGCGTGAGAGGAACTGGACTCAAGAGCGACTCCACGACGAGATCGGTATGTCCACGAGCTGGGTCGCTCAGGTGGAGCAGGGCGAGATCGAGGTCAGGGACATCAACCACCTCGGGCGTCTCGCCCTGGCGTTGGGCGCCCCGCTGATCGAGTTCGTGCGCGCGACGGGGGTTCCCGACGCCGCGAAGAACCTGCGTGAACGCGACTACGTGGAGATGGTGCGCGTAGCGATCGCCGGATTCCCCAGTCCCGAGTCACTCGTGCCCAACGCGGCGGCGGTGTGGACCACGGTCACTCTGGAAGAGTTAGAAGCTCAGACGCACCACGCCTGGGCGTTGGTGCACGCCTCTTCCTACCAAGAACTCGGCCACGTACTCGCGGCGCTCATTCCCGTGGCCGAGGCCGCCAGCCGATCGACGAGTGACGTCGACTCGACCCGGACCCTCACCTGTCTCGCCGACGTCTACCAGGTCGCCGCCGCGATGCTCGTCAAGGTCGACGACCACGGCGCCGCCTGGGTCGCCGCCGATCGGGCCATCACCGCCGGGGAACGCTGCGGAGATCGCTGCCTGATTCTGGCGGGTCAACTACGCATGGCGCGCACCATGCTCGACGCCAAGGACCAGAAACTGGCGGTGCACGTCTTGAAGCGGGCCATGGTCATGGCGAATGACGTGAAATCCTCGCACGATCCGGGACTGATTTCACTGGTGGGAGCGTGCGCGCTGCTCACCGGGGTTTTGCTCGCGCGCGACCACGACACCGCCTCAGCGCAGAAGTCTCTCAAGATGGCCCAGACACTGGCCCGTCAGTTGGGTGAAGACCGAAACGAGTACGGAACCGAGTTCGGTCCGACCAACGTGGCCATGCATGCCGTGGCGATCTCGGTCGAACTGGGCAACGGGCAAGAGGCTCTGG
>JABBNY010000219.1:0-273 GCA_019352095.1 Acidobacteriota bacterium | reverse complement strand
CGCCCGAACGCGCGATCGACACGCTGCTTCACATCGAAGAAATCGCACCGGAGGAACTCAGGAACTTGGGACTCGTGATGATGATCATCGAGGAAATCGAAGACCAGTTGGGCCGACGGCGAAGTCCCGCCCTGCGCAAACTCAAGCAACGACTCTACGGCTGAGTAGTTCGACGAGTTCTCCGCGCGCCAGACGGTTGACGTAACTCCACGCTCCTGCTGGCGACCCTCGACGGCAACTAACAATCACTCACAATCCTGCTGTGACTTTGAC
>JABBNY010000218.1 GCA_019352095.1 Acidobacteriota bacterium | reverse complement strand
AACCTTCCGTGGGTTCAAATCCCACCTCCTCCGCCACGGGGTGTTTACGAAAGTAGACCCCACTTGTTGACGAAAGTCCGGACAGAGGCGCCCCCAGGCGGCTCCGGAGGGCAATATCAACTCATCGGCCACAAGACGGACCCAAATGCAACTCTGAGCTCGACCGACCCACCGCCAGACGCGACGAGAAGAGCACCCGGGACGTGACTGGTCCCGGGTGCATCTAGTGAAGGTTCAAGGCTCGCCTACGCGGCGAGGTCGTCAGGTGGGTCGTCGAAGGAGAAAGGTTCAGCCAGGCAGATCTGGCCGTTCTCGTCGAGCTCCTCGAAACCGTGATCGGGCGGGAACGGCACAGTGAGTGGATCAGTGGTCAGGCTCGTGCGCTTCGCCCACTTGCGCACCAGGCGGATGTTGGCCGCCACCGCTTCAAACGTCAACATCAGACTCGTCTTGACGAGTCCAACTACGCGGCAGAAGCCGCGCTTGATGGTCTGCGTGATCTGGTTGCGGAGATTGCCGAAGATGCCTTCAATGGCACTGCGGCGAACGAAGGACTCGATCCACTTGGGCGATCCCCATGGGTCTCGCTGGCGGAGCTTGGACAGTACGGGACCCGGAATGGTAATGGTCGCCTGCCGACAGCACTTGGGGGCGGTGGCGAGCGGTCCGGGGTTCTCAACGACCGGTCGGTCAGCCGGATAGTCCTTTGACAATGGGCATAGTTCGCACTTGATCTTGCCCGCCTTACCTGGGCAGATCCACTGCGTCTGGAAGGGGTCGTTCTTCGTGGAAGCGTTCTGATTGAGCACGAAGGCGTATTGCTGGAGCTTGGCGTTGACGTCGAGGAACTCCTCGAGCGCCTTGGTGTTGCGCTCATGATTGAGCCGCTCGTCGGCGGTGGCCTTCTTCTTGAGCGGGCCGACCTTGAAGTGCGGCGGTGGAGGATTGTCGATCAACTCATCGAGCGTTTTGACGCAGTAGGGCACTCCACGAACGATGCGGATTCCCTCATAGTCCTTGACGCCGCGGTCCAAGAGGTGGATGTCTTGCACCTGGCTGATGCCGCGCTTGTGGAGTTCAATCGCCCAGTCCTCGGGGCGCTTGAATGAGAAACCACGGTCGACTAGCAGTTCGTCAACCTCGTAGCCCTCGTCATCCAGACGGTCGAGGGCGCCGAGAGTGGGATCCGACGTGTCACCGGCTGCCGGACGCAGCGTCATCGAAAGCATCAGCTTTGGCATCTCGTCAGCATCGACCCCGACGGGTAGCACGGCCACGCCCGCGAAGAGGTCGTAGCCGAAAAGTTTCGTCGACTTGTTGTCGTGGGTCTTGGTCCGGTATCCCAGATGGGCGTCGAGGTCGAACGACGATGCTTGACGAACCTCCTTCTTGCCCTTCTTGGTCTTGCTCTTCTTCGACTTTTCCTTCTCGATGACCCCTTGCAACTCGGCCATCGCCGCCTACACATCATCGAGATCGGCGTCGGCCGCGTCGCTAGTAGGCGTGGCGGCCCACCTTGGACTTCCGAAAGTCTCCACCCCCGAGCTGTCCCAGGCGATCGAGACGCTCTTCGGCATCGTCTGAGGATGCGAGGCGCGGATGAGTTTGTCGATGATGGACTGCAGAGCCTCGCTGCGAATCTCACGCTCCACGTCGGTGAGATCCGGGGCGTAGCCCACCGAGAACTCCAGACGCTTCTCGATGGCGCTGAGGAGATAGCGGACCTGGCGAATCGTGATGGGCTCGCTCTGCACACCTGACTCAGTCTTCACGCGCGTCCCCAAAGCGTTCTGCACCGAGGGTGCAATCCACCGCGTCAGCGCCTTGTGAACGTTATCGAGCGTCAGTGTCAACCCTCGCGATGCCACGAGTACTGCTCCGACGAAGAAGACTTCGACGGAGAGTTCGCGCGGCCGACCGGTGTGGTGGAGCACAAGGAGCTTCTCGACATCGTCTGCGACGCCACTGCGATGAATTGCACTCGCGACTAACTCGACCTCACAACGCCGGATCACAATGTCACCGAGCTCTCGCGCTCTTGCACGGTGCGCAGGATGGCCGCGACGGCAGCCTCGTCGGGCTCGGGGCAGTACTTCACCAGGTCCACCAACGTGCGTGCTGATCGCAGTCCCGACGCGCGTAACAGTGCCCCCAGCGGGATGTCAGCGCTCATACAGGCGACGAGCCACGTCGAGCGAAGTCGTGCAGGGTCGAGATCTACGCCGGTACCCAGCGCGGTCTTGGCCCGTGACGTCACTCGGCCCGTGACGTTTCGCCTCGTCTTTGAGAGGCCGTAGAGGGGATCGGAGGATTTGCGCCCAGCCTTGCGGTGCAACTCGAGCGCTTCACGCAGCAGTTCCTCGTACTGGGCCCGCACCACCACGGTGCGTGCCCTCTCGCTGCTAACTCGAACGAAGAGACCGATGACACCGTCCGGCAACGCACTTTCGAAGATGGAGTCGGGCGTGATGGCGCGCTGTTCACCCGGGGCCAGACCGGCACCAAGTCCCAGGGCGATGATCGCCGACATGCCGCGACGAAACGTCGCCGTCGGCTGATTGCGCGCCAGTCGGACCCACGCCGCACACTCGAGGGGCGTATAGGGCGGCTGCATCGGCGGAAGCGTGATGACTCGCGGCGCCAAGTCAGGGGCGAGTCGGCGCAGCGCGCGCCGTAGGATCGACCTCACGGTCGTCAGGGTGCCATCGGGCGACGACGCCAGAGGACCGGCTACGTACTCCTCGACGAGTCCCTCCACGAGGAGTTCTGCGGGCCGCAGCGGCTCTGTCGACGAGCCTCGAGCGGGACGAGCCGTCGCCCATCGACAGAACCGCGCGATCCCGCCCATCTGTGTCTGCACCCAGTTGACACTCACCGGCCCGTAGGCCGTAGCCAACTGGCGGGTTGCGTCAGCCACCAGTTCCCACTGTGAATCAGTGAACAGGTTGGGACGAAACGCCGCGATGGCCTCAGCCACCAGAGGTGACACTTCGGGAAGGTCCCCTAATTTGGGCTCGGATCGCATGCCTGCGGCTATTTCCACGGCTGCGGCAGTACGCAGTGCCAGTGCGGCCTTCGCCGCTTTCACCGTTGCGGTGCGCGATTGTGGCTTGGCAGTCTTCGCATGTTCCGACTTGACCTTCGCGTTCTGGATAGTTCTCACCCCCGTGGGCTCGACATCAGTTGCACTTCGAAGATTCACTGCGGCACGAGCAACACCCGCCATAGTGTCCGAGTGCTTGCTCGATGCACTCGCCGCGTTGACGAAGAGTCGGTCGAGGTTCCACGCAGCCACTAACCCTTGGTCGAGGAATCTTCCAAAGACAACCGATCTCAATCCATACCCCAGGCTCTGATACGCCGCCGTCAACCCGACGAAGGGCCCGAGGTCGATGACTGACGTCCAGAACGGTCGCGCCGCCAGTCGCTGCGGTGAACGAGTGATCGAATCGCGTGGGGGCATCGCTCCGATGGCGCGCGCGATCCGCCGCAAGTAGGAGCGCTCGTTGGTTGGAGTCGACGGGTCCGCGCAGTACGTCTCGATGAAGTTGATAGCGAGCAGTACTTTGAGATTGGGCGAGGACTGGTGGTCCCACCCTGGATGCCAACTGAGGAACTGCGCGAGGCGGCTGATAAGTGACCGAGCGCCCTCCCAGTCCTTCACCTTGCACTCCGCAACGGCCTGTACTGCGGCTGTGCGAGCGAGGTCCCACTGAGCCTTGGAGAATCTCCGCGGCTGGTACCGGTTGAGCTTTTCTAGTGTTTCGTTCTGTATCATGCCGACAACTGGTCACGCCTGAAATCAGACGCGCAATCGACGGGTTTTAGAAAGGGCCTTCTGTCCTACGACACCGACGCTCGTGCGCTCCCGACACGAAGCCCAGAGTCTGGGTTCGCTAGTGTCACAGAGCATGACCTGGGAAGCGAAACCCCTTCGCTACGGCGGGACCTGCGACGCCTGTGGTGCCATCATCGACAAGCGTGAAGTCGGCTGGCACGACGCGATACTGAAGAAAGTCCGTTGCAACGCGTGCGGTCCAGCATCCGAGGAAGCCCCCACCATTGAGCCAGAGGCTCCGGCACCACAAGTCGACCCGGTGGGCGGTTCAGCGGCAATCCGAGAGGCGAGGTCGCGCCGTGACCCAAAGTGGACCAAGGATGCCGCCGGCGAGTACTTGATGGACCTGTCGTTGCACCAGCACGTCACCGAAGGTGCGGTGATTCTTACCGATCGCCAGGTGCCAGGTGCCAAGTCGAACATCGATCACATCGTCGTCGCGCCGTCGGGCGTGTGGATCATCGATGCCAAGGTCTGGCGAGGCAAGATCGAGTACAAGTCGACCTCGATCTTTGGCTTGGAGTCACGCCTCTTCGTCGGTGGCAAGGACCGCACGTCTGCGGTGGAGGCCATCTTCAATCTCGTCATCCCCGTGGCACAGGTCATTGGCGACAAGTCCGTCCCCATTAACCCTGCGCTGGTTCCGAGATTACGCAGCACCGTCGGCGTGCGATCGCTCTGGGTGAAGATGTCT
>JABBNY010000217.1 GCA_019352095.1 Acidobacteriota bacterium | reverse complement strand
AGTTCGGTATGCCCATCGACGACACGCATTTCGGCGCCAAACCCGACTACGTACGCCAGGCCTGCGAGGATTCGCTTCGCCGCCTCGGCACCGATTACATCGACCTCTACCAGCTGCACTACCCCGACGACACGGTGCCAATCAGTGAGACGCTCGGGGCGCTGCACGAACTCATCGCCGCCGGCAAAGTCCGAGAGATCGGCTGCTCTAACCTGAACGTCGCCCAGTTACGCGAGGCCAAAGCCGCAAGCGGCGACGCCGCGAGCTTCGTGTCGATCCAGAACCAGTACTCTCTGCTCGCGCGAGACCCCGAGCACGACGGCGTGCTCGAGGCGTGCGACGAGTTGGGCCTCGGCTTTCTACCCTTCTACCCACTCGCGAACGGTCTGCTCACCGGCAAAGTCCGCCCCGGTGAGCCGTTACCCGAGAACAGCCGACTCTCGAAGATGCCCGCCGAGCGCAGCGTGCACTGGTTGAGCGACGAGTTCCAGAACCGGGTGAGCGCACTGCTCGCCTACGCCGAGGAGATCGAGATTCCGATCCTGCGCCTCGCTTTCTCGTGGCTGCTGAGCCACCATCAGGTGAGCTCGGTCATCGCGGGCGCGTCGAACCCCGAACAAGTGCGCGCGAACGCGGGCGCACCACTGACGTTGAGCGCCGAGCAGGTGCGACGCCTCAACGAGTTGACCGCCTAGATCCGTGACGGTTCGAGACCAGGGGTCACGCCCGTATCGCCAGATCGACCCCCACGCGCTCGACGGGTTCACGAAGGAATCCTTCGAGCACCTCGGTCGTCGTCACGACGTGTTTCGCACGGGCAGCGGTCCCGCCGTCATTGTCATCCACGAGGTGCCGGGCATCACGCCACTCGTGGCGGCGTTCGCGCGCAAGGTCGCCGAGCGTGGCCTGACTGCGGTGATGCCCAGCCTCTTTGGCACACCCGGCGCGGTCGCCTCGACACGCTACGAGGTGAGTGAAGTCCTCAAGGCCTGCGTCAACACAGAGTTCACCAAATTGGCGCTCAACAAGACGAGTCCCATCACCACCTATCTTCGAGCGCTCGCCGCCCACGAATTGGAACGCTGCGGCGGGCCCGGCGTCGGGGCGGTTGGGATGTGTCTCACGGGCGGCTTCGCGCTCGCAATGAGTGTCGACCCGATCATGGTCGCGCCAGTCCTCAGTCAACCTTCACTGCCACTACCCCTACGCGACGCCCAACGTCGAGCGCTCGGCATCAGCGATGACGATCTCTCGATCGTCAAGACCCGAGTAGCCAAAGGACTCTGCGTCATGGGGCTTCGCTTCACGCTCGACAAGACCTCCCCACCCGAGCGCTTCGCGCGACTACGAAAAGAGCTAGGCGACAACTTCATCGGTGTCGAGATCGACTCGTCACCATCTAATCCTTGGGGCTACCCCCAAGGAGCACACTCGGTGCTGACTACCCATTACTCGAACGAACAAAATTCACCTACGCGACGAGCGCTCGACGACGTGCTGACGTTCCTCGCGCAACGTCTCGGTGTTGACGAAGCGAAGTAGCACCCGTCATTCGGACCACGGCTTCTGGGTCGGCCCCTTGCAACCGCACCATCCGGTTGACATTGGCCATGTTCGCGCACAATTACCACTCGCTGGTTTCACTGAAAAACCCGATTCGAGAGTTCGCAAGTTTCAAGTGCACTCTCGAATCAATGGAAAAATACTCATCGACACTGCACCTTTGAGATCCTCGACAACTCTTGCCGCGCCCCTCGGTCAGTGTCGCGCCGACGCTCAGGCTCCTCCGAAGGAGTCGAGGCGCTTGGCCACTTGGAATTGTCGCTTCGTCCAGTAGTCTTCAATCTCTTGGCGACCCACGGGAAGGCTTGGATCATCGGCGACGTCACTGAAGCTACCCAGCGCCTTTAGAACAGTGAAGACGAACGTCTCCTTGTCCTGAGGGTGGTACTTCTGGATGGCGAGGGCAATTCCAGTCTCAGCCTGTAAACCAGCCTGCTGTTCAATACACCTGAGATCGAAGTAGTCACGAAGTTCGCCACGATCGGTGATCACCTTGATCTTGGTGGCCATGATGTCCTCGACGCTGGCCACTCTGATCCCAGTCACCCGAGTCGTCGAGCGTACGAGTTGTTGTGTTGACGCGTCGAGCACTTGCACCCTGGTTTCGTTAAAAAGACAATTAAGAGTGCCCTCAGACCGTTCATTGACCACCACATTGCCCACAGATCGAAACGCCGCCCACAGTGCGTCGAGGTCCTCTACGTGCTCGAGGAAAAAGTCGAGGTCGCGGCTTTCGCGATGCTGGAGATGCACCGTCAGTGCGGTGCCTCCGACGAGGTACGCGCTGGTGGGCATGAGCGGGGCGATGATGCGCCATGTTTGCGCCGTGTCGCCGGGTAGCATCGCTCGCACGCCTGACGGAATTGATTCTTGATCTGCCTCGCTCTCACGAGTGACGTTGGATTCGAAGGAATTCCCGGCAACGAGCCGGCGAGCGGATGGAGGATCCTTCGCCTCGCGCGGTGGTGTCACGCGTCGAGGGCCTCGCGCCGCGCTCGCGAGAGGCCCAACAGCCATTGTCGATCGCTATCGTTGACTTGTCGAAGAGATGCTGTCTTTTCGATCGACGATGCGGGTAGATGCGTCATGGCCCATGACACCGCCAATGGATCCTTACTCAGCAGCATCCGTGACGCGATGAAGTCGGCGTGCTCGATGATTGGCAACTGCGCCGGCTGCGCGTTCCAGAATAGATGCCAGAAACGACGGGGCACAATCTTCGCCGTGCTAGTCATTCGAGGAACCGGGAGGTGCGTTGCGAGAACGTCGTCGAGGATCTCGCTCCACGTCGTGTTGGTCCGGTTGGCCTCAAGAATCATTCCGCGGATGACTCGCCCACTGTTGCGCAGTAGAGCCGGAACCGCCACAACGAGGCCTTGCTCAAGGAGCCGATCCACGATGGCCGAAGCGGTGGTGGGGCTAATCCCTGCTGTGATCGCAACCGCGCGTCGTGATCGGAACCCGAAGGGGTTCATATTGAACGCCGCCAGCACTTTCAATTCTTCTCGGCCACGCAACGCGTGAGCGGGCATCGACCCGAGCTCGTCACGCAACCGCTGGAACCCCTCTTCGTCAAGTACCCGAGGTGGACGTCCATCTCGGGTCGCCATCGACCTGGTGACAATCCCGAGGCGATCGATGGCGCGTCGGACGCGCGGAATCGACGTGCCAAGCCTCTCGGCCGCATCGCCAATTGTTATGTCCATATTGTTACTTTACCACGCATAAAGCAAGCGTTCACCCTTGAATGAACGGTTTCTTGTGCAGCAAGAATGACGTTAGATGATCGGGCGCCGAGTCATGCGCACCCAAGTAAACCCGCTCAACGTCGGTCGAGAGCCAACGAGCACGGGTCCACCACCACGTCACCATCACGCACGAAGTGTGACGAGTGTTAGCCGTTCTTGACCGTGGCGAGGATCTTGGTGAGCGTGTCCTTCGCGTCACCGAAGACCAACATGGTCTTGGGGTTATAGAGCAGCTCGTTCTCGATGCCCGCGAACCCGGGTCGCATCGAACGCTTCAAGAAGATCACGTTCTCGGCCAAGTCCGCGTTGATGATGGGCATGCCGTAGATCGGCGAGCTCTTGTCGTCCTTCGCGGCCGGGTTGACGGTGTCGTTGGCCCCAACGACCAGTGCCACGTCGGCGGTCTGAAGTTCAGAGTTCGCTTCGTCCATCTCGACCAACTGCTCGTAGGGCACGTTCGCCTCGGCGAGCAGCACGTTCATGTGACCGGGCATACGACCAGCGACCGGGTGGATGGCGAAGAAGACCTCGATGCCCTTCTTCTCCAACTCTTCGGCGAGTTCGCGAACGACGTGCTGGGCCTGGGCGACGGCGAGACCGTACCCGGGGATGACGACCACGCGGCTCGAGTAGTTGAGCAGGACCCCGACGTCCTCGGGCGTGCCCGAACGCACGCTTCGTCCATCGGCGCGCTCGGTGTCACCACTCGCGGTGACGTTCGAGCCAAACGCCGAGAAGAGCACGTTGGCGAGACTGCGGCCCATGGCCTTGCTCATGAGCCGCGTGAGCAAGATACCCGATGCGCCGACCAACGTACCCGCGACGATCAAGAGGTTCGAGCCGAGCGTGAAGCCCGACGCCGCGACCGCGAGACCGGTGAAGGAGTTGAGCAGTGAGATCAGCACCGGCACGTCAGCGCCACCAATGGGCAACACGAAGGCGATACCGAGGATGAAGGCGAGGCCGAGCAGCACCCAGAGCAGCGGTGTTGAATTGGTCGAGAGGATGATCACGATCAACACCACGGCGCCGAGACCGAAGATGCCGTTCAAGACCTGCTGGCCCGGATACGTGACGGGACGACCCGTCATCAGTTCCTGGAGCTTCGCGAAGGCAATGGCGGAACCCGAGAACGACACGGTACCGATCAGGACACCGAGCAGCACCTCGAGGGTGACGTAGGTGGCCGGGTGCGTGGCCTTGATGTGCACGAACTCGGTAATC
>JABBNY010000012.1 GCA_019352095.1 Acidobacteriota bacterium | reverse complement strand
GTTGGCACACTGATCGGCCATAAAACTAAAGCATTTGGGAAAATTCAGTGCTAACAATGTTCTGCCTCCCGGGGTGTGTACTTGAATGTCCCAGACCTATCTGATAGAAACTCTCAAGTTCGTTTCTGTCCATCGGGACTGTTCGAAGTACCACCAGGGGGGGAGTAGTAGTGACATTATTTTGGCTGTCGGTCGGCTTCGGCTTTGTGACCGCATCCGTGCTGGCTATATCAGCGGTGGGTTTGAGTCTCCAATTTGGGATTACGAACTACATCAACTTCGCGTACGGCGACTACATGGCCCTCGGGGCATATTTCACGTACGTCTTGAACGTTGAATTCTTCCACCTAGAGATCTGGATCGCGACGTTATTCGGATCACTCTTGATGGGTGTCCTAGCCGTGATCGTGAACAGACTCCTTTTGAGCCCATTTGCACGTCGATTCAATAAGACGTTCTACGTGATGATCGTGACTTTCGGACTTTCGCTTGTGATCTTGAATGTCGTCTATTCCATTTGGGGTCCCAGCGTTCGCGCGTACTCGATGCCCATTGAGCACGTTGTGCACCTTGGGCCGTTCCTCTTGACGAAGTACCAATTGATCACGATGGTCATTGCCATTGCCTTGATGGTTGGTATTCACTTGATGCTGAAGGGCACGCGCATCGGCAAGTCGATGCGCGCAATATCTGACAACACGACCCTCGCCATGACGAGTGGCATCGATACCAAGCGCATCACCACAATCACGTGGTTCCTCTCGGGATCCATGGCCGGTCTTGCGGGATCGGTTCTGGGTATCACCGAAGGGAACCTCACGCCCGCCGCTGGTGAACTGTTCCTCTTTGTAATCTTCGCCGCCGTCATCGTCGGAGGGGTGGGCAGTATTTACGGTGCGATGGCCGGAGCCGTTCTCATCGGCCTTGCGACCGAGGTATCGGTGGTATTCATCAGCGCGGCGTACAAACTTGACGTCGCCTTCGTCATCTTGATCTTCGCGCTGCTCTTCAGGCCAAGCGGTCTGTTCGCTCGCCCCGGAAAGGACTGAGAGTCATGTCAGCATTTTGGTACTACGTCTTCACACTGGTGTTCGTCATGTTCGACTACTTCATCCTCGCGATGGGTCTGAACATCCAGTACGGCGAGACCGGCATCTTGAACTTCGCGTACATCGGTTTTGTGGCCCTGGGCGCGTACGTGACCGGTGCCTCGAGTATGCCGTCATCGGCCGGAACGGGTCAGCAGTACATCATGGGCTGGAGCGTGCCGTTCCCGTTCAACCTAGTGCTCGGAGGTGCCGCAGCATCACTGTTGGCGGTGTTCGTAGCAGTCGTTGCCTTGCGCAGACTTCGCACGGACTACTTGGCGGTCGTCCTCATCTCGTTCTCGTTGGTCTTTTATGACATTACGAACAACTACGTGCCACTGTTCAACGGTGCGGACGGCCTCTACAACGTGCCAGAGCCGCTCGCTGGACTCTTCAAGCTGACCACGAATTCGTTTGTCCCCGTCTTTGCGATAGTGACTGGACTGATCGCGTTGATCATGTGGTGGGCGATGAGCCGGATCACCAACTCCCCATTGGGCCGAACCTTCAGGGCGATCAGGGATGACGACGGTGTCGCGGCCGCTTTGGGTAAGGGAGTGTTCCGTTACCAATTGACGTCGATGTTGATCGGTGCGTTCTATGCCGGTGTCGGTGGTGGGCTTCTCGTACAGTTCGGTGGTTCCTTCAACACAACGTCGTGGCTGCCCGCGGAGACGTTCGTGGTCTTCGCAGTGATCATTGTGGGTGGCGTTGGCAACAACATCGGTCTGCTTGTCGGTTCACTGCTGGTCGAGACGCTGCTGATCCACCTGCCCGCATTCCTTCCAGATATTCCGGGTCACCCAGGCCTCATTCAGTACATCGACACGATGGTCGTTGGGGTTCTGCTCTGGGTGATGCTGTGGTTCCGCCCCCAAGGAGTGGTGCCAGAACGAACGCGAAAGACACCGCTCTCACTGCTGCAGGGTTTGAAGTCTGACCGCGTTGTGAATTCAGAAGTGCCGGCCATGTCGATGAGTGATGGTGCGGGAGTTATTGAAGAAGGGGGCGTCCGTGACTAGCGGTCAAATTGAGGCACCTACTAAGGGTGACGCGGAAGAGGCAGCGCTCAGCTGTCAGGAGTTGAAGAAGTCATTCCTAGGGGTTGCGGCGGTCACCGGAGCGACGTTCGATGTGCCCAAGGGCATGATCACCGCTCTGATTGGACCGAACGGTGCGGGCAAGACAACGGTGGTCAACATCTTGTCGGGGATGATGAAGAGCGACAGTGGATCGATGCAGATCGGCACGGTGGACGTGACGAACTGGGAGAGTCACAAGATTGCTCGAATGGGTCTCATGCGCACTTTCCAGCTCTCGCGCGAGCTGGGGGGGCTGACCGTGCTCGAGAATCTTCTCGTGGCACCAAAGCATCAGGCTGGCGAGTCGCTGTTCAACATCTTCCTGCGTCCGGGTCTTACGAAGCGTGAGGAGTTGGAGAACACCCAGCGCGCGATCGAGATCCTGCGCACCTACGGACTCTTCGATCTTCGAGACAACCGCGCGAGCGAACTATCGGGTGGACAGAAGAAGCTCCTCGAGATTGCGAGGGCCGTCATGGCTCAACCGAAGGTCCTGTTGTTGGATGAACCAATGGCCGGCGTTAACCCCGCGCTCATCGAGCGCATCGGCGGATACATTCTCGATCTTAAGAATCAAGGAGTCACCGTACTCATGGTCGAGCACAATTTGAACGTCGTTGAGAAGATCTGTGATCACGTGATCGTTCTGGCCGAGGGGCGCACGCTCGCCACCGGACGTCTGAGTGAATTGCGCGCAAATCCTGAAGTGGTTCAGGCGTACTTGGGAGAGGTAATCAATGCCAGCACTACTCGCTGAGAACGTGACGGCCGGTTACGGTCGCACGCCCATCATCAACGACATCTCGCTGTCGGTCGAGCAAGGGACGGTGACGACCATCATTGGTCCGAACGGTGCGGGGAAGTCGACGTTCGCGAAGACACTCGTCGGTATCCTGCGTGCGTCGACGGGCCGGATCATGGTGGAGGACCTCGACATAACTCGAATGCCAGGTCACCTCATCCCTCGCAATGGCCTCGTCTACGTGCCTCAGAATGACAATGTCTTCAAGAGCCTGACGGTGCGTGAGAACCTTGAAGTCGGAGGCTTCGCCGCGAAGGGCGACACCGTTGCGCGCATGGAAGAGATCCTCTCGGTGTTCACCGACCTCAACAAGGCCCGCGAGAAGCGCGCGGGTTTTCTATCTGGTGGTCAGCAGAACCTTCTGGCGATTGCGCGTGCGCTGATGGTGGAGCCCAAAGTGATCGTGCTTGACGAGCCCACTGCGGGACTGTCGCCGGCGTACACCGACGTGGTGTGGAACCAGATCGAGCGGATCGCCAAGACGGGAACTGGAGTATTGGTCGTGGAACAGAACGTCGAACGTGCGCTCAAGCACGCCGACTTCGTCCACATTTTCGTGGCGGGCTCGAACCACGTTCACGGTCTCGCCTCAGAGATCGCGTCGCTCGATTTGCCCGCAATTTTCCTCGGTCGTGCCGAGGCGAAGTAGGTCGTTGTCACGGGAAGTTCCCGTGGTCACGAAGGAGAGAAGTGAAGGGGGAGGAACCGAATGAAACTAAACAAACGGCTAGTGAGGGGTAGGGGGAGCGCGCGAGCAGCTATCGTGCTGGCCTCTGTGACCTCCATGGTGGGAGCGGGCTTCATTGCCAGTCCCGCCAGCGCCGCGCCGAAGTCGACGCCACTCGTCGTGGGAGCAATTTTGCCCTTCACCGGGTCGAAGTCACTTCTGTCACAGTGGGGTACCCACGGTATCAAGGTGGGTATCTACGAAGTCAACCACCATGGTGGTGTCTTGGGTCATCAGCTGAAGAGTTCGATGGTCGACGACGCGGCTGACGCAGTTGACGCTTTGCCCGCATTTCGAAAGTTGATGTTGAGCCACCCGACGTTCGTCCTCGGGCCGTTCTCTCCGACAATCGAAGCGGTCATCGGTCAGTTCAAGCCGAACAACGTGGCCGACTTCATGATTGGTGGTCTGAGCAACTTGGACAACATGCAATACCCCTACGTGTTCCGCACCACCGCGTCGGACTCGACTGAGGCAATTGCTATGGCGTACTACGCGATCAGCCACGGTTGGAAGACGGCGTCGTTGATGTTCGACAACTCGGCGAACTCGCAGGGCTTCGTACCGCCGCTGATCAAGGCGTTCAAGGCTCTCGGCGGGACCATTCAGCAGAACATCACCTTGACACCGGGTCAGTCCTCGTACAGCTCTGAGCTCTCGCAGGCCTTCGCCGGTAACCCACAGGTGGTGTTCAACTCAATGGACTCCCAGACCTACGCGACCATGATGTCGGACGCTCAGCAGTTGGGATTCACAACGGCGGCCCAGTGGGTCGGTGACGACTTGCAGTCCGCACCTCAGGGTGTTTACGCCAAGGCCTTCGGGTCCGCCGCGTCGACCAACCTGACGGCAGCGCTGCCAGCAACGCCCACCACCGCAGACCAGGCGTACAACCACTTCCTCGCTGACTACCAGAGCGTGTGGCGCACGACGTCGATTCTGCCGACGACCTTCAACTTCTACGACTCGATCGTGATTGCCTCTTTGGCGATGACGATGGCGAAGTCAACGAACCCGAAGGTCTGGATCAAAGACGTGGTGAAGGTTGCGAATCCGCCAGGAGTTGTCTGCTCGACCTACGCGCAGTGTGTGGCGTTGATCAAGAAGGGCAAAGACATCAACTACAACGGAGCCGGCGGTAACGACGACTTCAACAAGTACCACAACGTGTTTAGTGGATTCCAGATGGTTGGATTCGACTCGAACTTGAACAACGTGGTCCGCACGTACGTCACGCCGCAGAACTTGGCGACGGTCGTGGGCAAGGAGCACTAGTAGGGAAACCCTTCAGGAACTTCACTTCACGACGGCTGATCTCACTGGTCAGCCGTCGTGAAGTGAAGGACCCGAAGTGAGGCGCGTTTGTAGAGTCGGTCCACGCGAAACATCGACGTGAATGCTGCAGGACGCGTCGAGGACACCCTACGACTTCGGTAAGGATTGGGACCGTGTCAGGACTTCTTGCAGGTATTCGAATCATTGACGTCACCACCGTGCTCGCCGGTCCTTTCGCGTCCTACCAACTTGGCCTCATGGGCGCGGACGTCATCAAAGTGGAGATGCCCGGTGAAGGCGATCTCGCTCGTGACATGGGTGACGACACGTACCTCAAGTCTGAGCTAATGGGCGCAGCCTTCGTAGCCCAGAACTCCGGGAAGCGTTCAATCGCACTCGACATGAAGAGCGAGGCTGGCCGCGACGTGTTCGCGCGACTGATCGCCAGCGCCGACGTGGTGCTCGAGAACATGCGACCGGGTGTCCTTTCGCGTCTGGGCTTCTCGTACGAGCGCATGCAACACTTGAACGTGCGGATCGTCTACTGCGCCGTCTCGGGCTTCGGCCAAACCGGCCCCTTGGCTGAGCGGGCGGCGTACGATCAAATCATTCAAGGTCTTGCCGGTATGGCTGATATCACCGGCACACCCGAGGGAGGTCCGCTCCGTGTCGGCTTTCCCATATGTGACACGCTCGGTGGATATGCCGCGGCCATGGCCATCAGCGCCGCACTTGTTCGCCGCGAGCGTGAGGGCGTCGGGAGTTACCTGGATGTCTCGATGCTCGAAACCGCCATCACGGCCATGGGCTGGGCGGTCTCTGAGCATCTGATCACTGGACGCAGCGTTGCTCGCCACGGTAATCACAACGCGGCGTCCTCGCCGTCAGGGACTTTTCGCACCCGTGACGGATTACTTAATATCGCAGCGAACACCGAGACGCAGTTCGAGGCACTGTGTGGGGTGCTCGAACGTGAAGACCTCCTCGCCGACGAGCGCTTTTTGACCCGCAGCGATCGAAAGCGACACCGCGACGAACTGACCGGAGAACTTGAGCGAACGCTGCGAGAGCACGACACCGCGGAGTGGGAGGAGAAGCTGGCGAAGGTGAGCGTGCCGGCAGGTCCGGTGCTCACGTTGGCGCAGGCCCTAGACCAGGAGCAGGTGCGCGGGCGCGGCCTGGTCCGCACCATCGACATTGAGCTTCCAGAGCGCAAGCACGTCTCGGTACTGGGCAGCGCCGTGCATGTTGACGGCGAGACATTGCACAGCACGACGCGACCTCCGCGACTGAACGAGCATTCGCTTGAGATATTGCGTGAACTGGGCTACACGCTCGACGAGATTGAAGCGCTACGTGGATAACGAACGATACGAGCGTGTTGAGCGAGACGGTGGCTACCCCACCGTTGAGATCATCGAGGAGGGAATGCGTGAGGGCATGCAGATCGAGGATGCCTCGATCTCGGTGGATCAGAAGTTGATGCTGCTCGACGCATTGTCGATGACGGGGCTGAAAACCATCGTGGTGGGATCGTTCGTGAGCCCATCGTGGACACCACAGATGGCCGCAATCGATGAATTGGTCTCGCGTTTCACACCCGTCTCCGGCGTCACCTACACCGCCCTGGCACTCAACGAACGAGGGCGTGAACGCATGCGCCAGTATCCGGTGTTGCAGGACCCCGAAGACGTACCTCGAACGCTGGTGCATCTCTGTGATGTCTTCGTTCGACGCAATACCAATCGGTCCCAACACGACGAGATAGAGAACTGGAGCAAGGTCATCGAGCGAGCCGTGTCGAGCGGGGAAACGACCGCGGGCATCGCGATCAACGCGGCGTGGGGCTCGAACTGGCTCGGCCCCTTCAGTGAGGATGATCGAACGTCGCTACTCGAACGTCAGTACGACATGTGGCGCGCGGCGGGAATTGCGGTTGATCGGGTGTGGATTGGTGACCCGATGGGTTGGAACATGCCTCACGTGGTCGCGTCGCAATTGCGCACCATTCGACAGCGTTGGCCCGAGATCACCCGATTCCACTTGCACTTGCACGATGCTCGCGGTACCGCCCTGCTGTCGGCGTATGACGCGCTCAGGACGTTGGGTCCCGAGTGCACGTTGGTGCTCGACAGCTCGGTCGGTGGGATGGGAGGGTGTCCCTACGGGGGTCATGGACGCATGACGCGCATGATCCCGACCGAGGACCTCGTTGACCTACTCGAAGAACTCGGTATTCCCACGGGCGTGGACCGTGATCGATTGATCGAGGCGGCCTTGCTGGCAGAGGAGGTGGTCGGTCACTCCCTGTGGGGGCACGTCTCAAAGGCGGGTCCTCGTCCGCGAGGCGCGAAGCTTTTTGCGATGGAT
Source organism: Acidobacteriota bacterium (assembly GCA_019352095.1). Classification (GTDB taxonomy): domain Bacteria; phylum Actinomycetota; class Acidimicrobiia; order Acidimicrobiales; family RAAP-2; genus RAAP-2. Next base: position 19,350 of record JABBNY010000012.1, on the reverse strand, counting down.
CTGCCATTCATTGAGACCGAGCGCGAAGCGCAGCACTTTCGACTGGGCAGTGAAGCGTATCGGGGTGCTCGTTCGCCGTGGCGTGCGCCCATTGAGTCTCCCGCGCGCGCTCGCGTGCAGGCAGTGCTCGAGGGGCGAGCCGAGAGCGACGTTCTTGATTCGAATGACGGGAATGAGTGACCGTGGTTCGCGCGCGACTGGGAGAAGAGCGAGACGACGACCACGAACTTGCTCGCAGCGTTGCGACGAACCGGCCTGACGTGGACGGGGACGATGGAACGCTGAGCTCGGTTCGTTCACTCGATCGCCCCTTCGTCATTCTTCGCGTCATGCGAGAACACCGTCGCGCCATGCGTCTGACCGAGATCGCAACTGCGGCGCAACTTCATCTGGCGACGACCCAGCGCATTGTCAACTTGCTCGTTCGTTACGGCTACGTCGAGCGCGACGGCCTTGAATACCACTTGGGCGTCGCGTCACTCTTGAACGGCAACACCTACCTGATGACCAATCGACTGATCCAAGCGGCCGAACCAGTCCTTCAAGAGTTGACGAGCTCCACCGGCCTGACGTCGTCGCTTACCGTGCGCTACGAGTTCAACGCGGTACTGCTCTTGCGTGCGTCGAGTTCCCCACCGCTTCGTTTCCAGTTGCCCATTGGCGAGCTGATGCCTCTTGTAGTGGGTGGCGCACGGGTGCTCGCCGCACATCTCGACGATAGTGAGCTCATGGATCTGCTGGAAGGGGTCGAGAAGATCCCCCTCGCGAGTGGCGTAGTGCTCGACCGAACAGAGTTCATCGAGAGCTTGAAGGTGATCCGCGAGCGAGGCTACGCATTCGGCCAAGGCCAGCGCGAGGCCGGCGCGTTGTCCATTGCGGTGCCAGTGTTCAACCGTGAGCACGAAGTCATCGCGGCGATCCAACTTTCAGCAATGATCGAAGACATCCCGGTCGACGTCGATGCGCTGGTCATTGAGCTAAAGCGCGCCAGCGGGGCCATAACCCGGAGGATTCCGTGATCGACTACGACGTGCGTACTCATCGCAGTGACGAATTACTGGCGCGTGAGCAGCAGTTGGCGTGGAGAATCGCTCTCGTTGCGAGTGATAACGCGCCGCTCGACGACGCAGTCGAGCAGATGGTTGTGAATCGGGTGATCGACAACGCCGCGGTCGCGGTGGCTTCGCTCGCTCGCCCCGCCGTGGTTGCTGCCCGTGATCAGGCTCTTCACTTCCCGTATGACGCTGGTGCGACGGTGTTCGGGCTCGATGGATCGACTCGCGTGGCCCCCCAGTGGGCCGCGTGGGCCAACGGTGTTGCCGTGCGTGAACTTGACTTTCATGACACGTTCCTGTCCGCTGAATATGCGCATCCGGGCGACAACATCCCGGCGCTCGTCGCGGTGGCCCAGCACGTTGGTGAACGACTCGAACTCAGCGGACGTGACCTCGTTCGCGCGATTGCGACCGCGTACGAGGTACAAATCGACCTCTGTCGCTCGATAAGTTTGCACGAACACAAGATCGATCACGTCGCGCACCTGGGTCCTTCCATCGCCGCGGGACTCGGCTCGCTGCTCTCGCTGGAACCTGAGGTCATCTTTCACGCCGTGGGTCAAGCACTGCACACCACGAGCGCGACACGTCAATCGCGAAAGGGCGAGATCTCGACGTGGAAGGCGTACGCACCGGCGTTCGCAGGCAAGGTGGCCGTTGAAGCGGTCGATCGATCGATGCGAGCGCAGACCTCACCGACGCCGATCTATGAGGGAGAAGACGGCGTGATCGCAATCCTCCTTGGTGGACCGGATGCGCGCTACACGGTGTCTCTGCCCGGTCGCGGTGAGTCGAAGCGTGCAATCTTGGATTCGTTCACGAAGGAGCATTCGGCCGAGTACCAGGCCCAGGCTTGGATCGATCTCGCCCGTCGGCTCCATCAGTCGCGTCCCGAGGTTCGTGACGCGAAACGCATAGAAGAGATTGTGCTCTTCACGTCGCACCACACACATTTCGTGATCGGCTCGGGGTCGAATGATCCTCAAAAGTACGATCCGCGCGCGTCGCGAGGGACTCTCGACCATTCGATCCCCTACATTCTCGCGGTCGCACTCCAGGACGGTGAATGGGATCACGAACGGTCCTACGCTCCCGAGCGCGCCTCACGAAGCGACACGGTGGCGTTGTGGCGGCGCATCCGTACCGTTGAGGACCCCGAATGGACGCGACGCTATCTCTCGCTGGACCCGAGTGAGAAGGCGTTCGGTGGCCGCATTGAGATTCGATTTACCGATGGTTCGCGGATCGTAGACGAGATAGCGGTGCCCGACGCGCACCCACTGGGCGCGCGCCCTTTCGCGCGCCCCCAGTACGTGGAGAAATTCCGACGCCTGGCGCGCGGCGTCATAGACGATGCGGAGATCGAACGATTCCTCGATTGCGCGACACGACTTCGCCACTTGACGCCGCGTGAGCTGGGCGGGTTGAACGTCTCGGTGCCATCGAGAATCCTCGCCAGCGCTGGCACGACCGAAGGGATCTTCTGATGCTGTATTCGACCCTGAGCCACGCGGAAAAGCGAAAGATCTTTCGCGAACGGTTGCGCTCGAATGAATTACTCGCATTTCCCGGAGCGTTCAATCCGTTGTCGGCCAAACTCATCGAGCGCAAGCGATTCGATGGTGTCTACATCTCTGGCGCCGTTATTGCGGCGGACCTCGCCCTGCCAGACATCGGCCTCACGACCCAGAGTGAAGTCGCTCAGCGCAGCGCTCAAATTGCCCGGGTTACCGACCTACCGTCCCTGGTCGACGCTGATACTGGGTTTGGCGAACCTATGAACGTGGCGAGAACCGTTCAGGTGCTTGAAGACGCGGGTGTCGCGGGACTACACATTGAAGATCAGGTGAACCCCAAGCGATGCGGACACCTCGATGGTAAACAGGTCGTCGATGAACTCACCGCGGTGCAACGCATCAGGGCCGCGGTTGCGGCGCGACGCGACTCAAATCTCCTGGTCATGGCCCGTACAGATCTGCGCGCGCTTGAAGGCGTCGACGCCGCGATCGCGCGCGCGAAAGCACTGGTCGATGCGGGCGCCGACGCGATCTTTCCCGAGGCGATGCTCGACCTTCACGAGTTCGAAGCGGTGCGGGCGGCCCTGGACGTTCCGCTGCTCGCGAACATGACCGAGTTCGGCAAGAGTGAACTGTTCACGCTGCGCCAGTTGGAAGACGTCGGGATCAACATCGTGATCTTCCCGGTCTCGCTGCTTCGACTGTCGATGGGAATTGCCGGACGGGGTCTGGACGCCATCAAGGAGCACGGGAGTCTCGCGGGCATGCTCGACGAGATGCAGACGCGAGCGGAACTCTATGAGTTGCTCGACTATGCCTCGTACGGTGAGTATGACGACTCGGTGTACAATTTTCGACTTCCTCGTTAACGACCGTGGCGTGCACGTACGTCACTAGGCTGCAGACGACAGGCGGCATGCAGCCAATAAACTACGAAAAGAAGAACTGGAAAGCAAGGTAGAGCGATGGCAAACGAATGGGGACCCCTCGAAAGACTGGCTGGCGAATGGGAGAGCGACAAGGGTGGTCTCGACACCGCGTTTTCGCACTCGAAGGGCGAAGTGCTCGGCAGCCCCTACCTCGAGAAGTGCACCATGAAGCCCTTCGGTCCCGTCGACAATGGCAAGCAGAGCTTGTACGGCTTGGACTACAAGAGCGCGATGTGGCGCGGAGACGAGACGAACCCGTTTCACACCGAAGTGGGGTATTGGCTCTGGGACGCAGCGACCGGCGAGATCATGAAGGGATTCGTGGTGCCTCGGGGTATCACCGTCCTCGCCGGTGGCGTCACCGACGCCGATTCGGTCGAGTTCACGATGGAAGCGAAGTTGGGCGACCCCCAATACAACATCGGCGAGAACAAGTACCTGGCGAAGAACGCCAGCTCGCTCAGCTACGCGATCACCATCACGATCGGCGACGACACGTGGTCCTACGACGAGGTCACGATGCTTCGCATGAACGAGTTCGACGAGCCCTTCGCCCACACCGACCACAACACCCTTCGCCGCGTCGGCTGAGCGAGGTCGCACACCTCGGTGGCGTCAGAAGGTCACTTTGGCGGCCGAAAGGACCTCAACGCTTCGTGACGGGTAGCTGAGCGAGGCGAAGTGTCCGTTGATGAAGTCGATGACCGCGCCACCGGCGATACTGCCTTCGTGTGGACCGGTCGCGCACGTGGTGTGCGCGTCGCTGACGAGCGTCACGTCGTAACCGTGCTGGAGGGCTGAGAGAGCGGTTGTCTGGACGCAGTAATCCGACTGCGCGCCCGTGACGATCAACTTCGTGGAGCCGAACTTCTGCAGCAGTTCGTCCAGTGTCGTATTGGCGAAGGAATCGCGGAAGGTCTTTGCGACGATTGGATCACTCTCCTGGTAGTCCAGGCCATCAGCGAACTCCCAGCCGGGGGTGCCCCTCGTCAGTTGCGGATCGTCGTTCTCTTCGTGTTGAACGAAAATCACCGGTGCGCCGAGGTCTCGAGCCCGCAAGAGCAACGTGTTGATTCGCCCGAGTACCCCAGGGACGTCAATCGCGTCTTGGACTACGCCACGCTGGACATCGATGACGAGCAATGTGGCGAGTGGTGGCGTCAAGGTCATGGTCAATCTTTGCACGTTGGTACCGCATTGCCAAGGGTCGTCAGCGCAACCGTGGAGGGTGCGAAGAGCGAGTGTCGGCGGGCACACGACGTGCGCGGCGTCGCCATTGGGGGCATAATGGCCTCGTGCACCTACGTCGAGCTGACCGGAGTCTTGATTTTGCCCCGGCGTCGGTCAGTGATTACCGAGAGTTGGCCCGGCGCAAGTTGCCCCGCCAGCTCTTTGATTACATCGATGGCGGCGCCTTTGGCGAAGTCACCCTCCGGGCCAATCGTGAGGACCTGAGTCGGATCCAACTGCGCCAGCGAGTCTTGCGCGATGTCTCTCATCGCAACTTGTCGACTTCGGTCCTCGGCCAAGAGATTGCGTTACCGGTCATCCTGGCGCCAGTCGGATTCGCGGGCATGTTCTCACGACGCGGCGAAGTGAGCGCCGCGAGGTCGGCCGAGCGCGCGGGGGTACCGTTTTGTGAGTCGACGCTCTCTATCTGCGACGTGCAGGAAGTCAATAACGCACTCACCACGCCGGCCTGGTTTCAGCTCTATGTGATGAAGGATCGCTCCTACGCCGATGCCTTGATGGAGAGGGCGTGGGCCGCGGGTTGTCGAACGCTCGTCCTGACGGTCGACTTGCCGGTTGTGGGTCAACGTTACCGTGACGTGCGAAACGGCATCAGCGGCGAGACAACGCGCAGCATTCGTCTCCGTCGCGGCATTGATATTGCGCGACACCCGCGGTGGGTGCGCGACGTTGCACTCAAGGGTAAACCGCTGACCTTTGGCAACCTACAAAGTGTGCTGCCGCTCGCGAAGGTCCCCGCGGATTTCCAGCGATGGATTGCGAGTCAGTTCGACCCGAGCGTCACGTGGGACGACTTGGAATGGATACGTGAGAAGTGGAAGGGAACGTTGGCGGTCAAGGGCGTGCTGGACGCCGACGACGCTCGTCAGGCGGTCGCGCGCGGCGCGGACGCCGTCGTCGTGTCGAACCACGGAGGGCGTCAACTCGATGACGTCCCGTCATCGATTCGAGTTCTGCCTGAGATCGCGGCGGCCGTCGGAGACCAATGCGACGTGCTCATGGACGGTGGAATTCGCAGTGGACTCGACGTCATAAAGGCCTTGTCGCTGGGCGCCAAGGCGTGTCTGCTCGGCCGAGCGTGGGTCTACGCGGTCGCGGGCGCCGGCGAGCAAGGAGTTGATCACATGTTCCAGATCTTGCGCACTGAGATGCTGGTGACGCTCGGATTAACCGGCGTCACCGATGTGAACGACTTGGACGCGACAATTCTCTACCGCGACGAATCGTTGTGAGCCGCTAGTCATCTTGCTATGTTCGTCAGATGGCGAACATCCGGATGGGGTCAGTATCTCTTGATTGTGGGGACCCGCACGTACTCGCAGACTTCTGGGCTGGACTGCTCAGTGGCGACGTTGTTTTTGCGAGCGACGATTTCGTGGCGGTGAAGATACCCACGATGTGGATCTCGGCAGTGAGAGTGGATGGCTACACGCCGCCCACCTGGCCCGAGGGCGGCATCGCGAAGCAGATTCACCTGGACCTGGCGGTCGACGACTTGGCGTCGGGTGTCACGCAGGCGCTCGAACTCGGCGCAGTGCGAGCCGACTTTCAGCCCGCCCCGGAGCGCTACGTAGTGCTCTTTGATCCGGCGGGACACCCATTTTGCTTGACTACACAGATTCCCGATTGAGCGATTTCGAGCTACCGGCGCACTGCATGCCACGCGGTGCGACGGCGCGAGCGAACCCGTGGTGACGAACGACCTTCGTTAAGGACCACGTAGCCTTGACTGACGACTTGGGAGGGCAGATGAGTACGCAGCGAGACCAGTACACCCACGGACATCACGAATCGGTGCTGCGAAGTCATCAATGGAGGACGGCGCAGAACTCGGCCGGGTTCCTCCTTCGACATCTGGGGCGTGGTGACGAACTGCTCGACGTAGGGTGCGGGCCGGGCACGATCAGTGCGGACCTTGCCCGATTAGTCGATCCGGGGCACGTGCGGGGTATCGACATCTCGATGGAGGTGATTGACATCGCAAGATCCACGCACGAGGACCAGGGACTCACCAACCTCAGCTTCGCGGTAGATGACGTCTACGCGCTCTCCTCCGCTGACGCGAGTTTTAACGTGGTCTTTGCCCATCAGGTCCTCCAACACCTGAGCGATCCGATCTCGGCACTGCGTGAGATGCGAAGGGTACTGCGTGACGAGGGAATTCTGGCCGTGCGTGAAGCTGATTTCGCGGCGTTCGCTTGGTCACCGACTAGCGAGCACCTGGTGCGATGGATGCAGTTGTATCACCAGGTCACGCGCGCGAATAGCGCGGAGGCGGACGCCGGACGACACCTGCCCGCGTGGGTGCGCACGGCGGGTTTTCACTCGCTTGAGGTGTCGTCATCGAACTGGACCTACTACTCGGATGAGGAGCGCCGTTGGTGGGGGGAACTCTGGGCGGAGCGAGTGATGCACAGTGGCTTTGCCACGCAGGGTCTGGAGTACGGGTTCACTACGACGAGTGAACTGCGTGAGATATCCCAGGCATTTCGAGTCTGGGCTGACGATGATGATGGCGTCTTTATTGTCGTCAACGTAGAAGTCCTCGCTCGTCGCTGAGATCGGCGGACTTTTGGTCACATGAAATGCTGCGGGGGCTTTCACGTAAAGATGGAGTCGTGATCTCTCTTCCTTCGTACGCGATCTTCGATCTTGATGGCACGCTCGTTGACTCCCAAGAGGGGATCCTGCACTCGTTTCACGAGACCCTTCGAGAAGCTGGCGTGTCGCGCACGGATGACGAGCTTCGTGCGTTGATTGGCCCGCCATTGAATGAGTCGTTCGCAAAATTGGGGTTCGTTGACAACGACCTAAGCCGAGTGGTCGATCGTTACCGCGACTTCTACGGCGCCAACGGGGTCGACATGTGCCGACTCTACGACGGCGTCGCTTCGATGCTCGGGCGCTTTCGCTCGAGCCACATCCGAATGGCGGTGGCGACGGCCAAGCGCGTGGACTTCGCTCGCCAGATGCTCGAATCACTCGGCGTCGCGCACTACTTCGAAGTCATCGAGGGCGCCAGTGTCGACGGTGAGATCACCTCGAAGAAGGATATCGTCGCTCACGTGCTCGAGCATTTTCAACCGGGCGATCCACGCGACGTGTGGATGGTGGGTGATCGACAGTACGACGTGCAGGCGTCGGTGTTCCACGGACTCATCCCGGTCGGGGTTCTGTGGGGCTACGGCTCGCGCGCGGAGTTGACATCGAGTGGAGCGGTACTCGTGGTCGCGCACCCGAAGGAACTCCTCTCCTACGAGGAGGAGCCCGAGGGTGGAGACCCCGTGTGCTGGGTCCACCTGACCTGTCCCATCTGTGGCGTCATGCAGGGCGGTGCTCATCGATTGCCTCAATGCCTGGCGTCCGATTCGCCCTGACCCACCGTGGGCGATGAGCGGCAACTTCTTGTGACGTCCGCGCTGCGTTCTTCTCGAGGCCCTAGTGTTCGCAGATGGATTGGAAACTCGAACTGATAGTGATCCCGGTGAGCAATGTTGACGCCGCGAAGGACTTCTACGTTGAGAAGATGGGCTTCAGCGTTTTGATGGACGTGCAGTTGAATCCCGAGTGGCGGCTGATCCATCTCTTTCCGCCAGGCTCCAAGTGCGGCATTGCCATTGGTAATGGCATGACCGACACGCCACCCGGCTTCGCGAAAGGCATGCACTTGATGGTCAACGATGTACAGCGCGCGCACGAGGAGCTGACGGGACGTGGGGTCGACGTGCACGGTCCCTATCACTTCGTCGATGGGGCACAGACTCCAGGTCTTCATCCTTCGCGGAGTCCATTCGAGACCTTTCTTGACCTCGCCGACCCTGACGGAAACGTGTGGGTCGTTCAAGAGGCTCCCGAAGCAGCGTGATCGTTCACTTGCGCTGACGAATATCGCCAACGCCAAGCCATCAATTTCAATGGCTGAAGAGGTGAATACCAATCGTGCGCGCTGCGCGTGACGCAAAGTACGACGAGACGCTCGACGCGGTGAGGTGCGAAGACGCGCCGGGTACCATGTGGTCGTACTTTGAGTGGTGAGAGGTTCATGGAGCGCAAACAAGGCGACGAGAGTGAGAGCGAGCGTCAACGCGTTCCCCAGCCGATCATCAAGAAACGCATCGCATCTGGCCGCGGGGCCATGGAGCAGCCCAACATCACCCATGACGGTGACGCCGCACTGACGCCGACATTCTGGCTGGCAATCGTCATCACGGGTATTGGTACCGGACTGTTCGGCGCCTTCTTGATGTGGGTGTTGCAACTCGCCGAGACCGCCGCGTTCAATTATCACTCGGGGAGTTATCAGAACGCCGTCGCGGCGACCTCCGGCTTTCACCGTGTTGCGGCGTTGGTTATCTCGAGTGTTATCGGTGCGGTCGGTTGGTACTTGATCCGTCGTTACCTGAAGAATGAGAAATCTGAGATCGACGATTCGCTATGGAATGGCGACGGTGAACTCAGTATGCGACGAAGTTTCCTCACGTCGATCGTCTCGGAGATCGTGATCGGGTTGGGCGCATCAATCGGTCGAGAAGCGGCGCCCAAGTTGATGGGAGGTGCATCAGGCAGTGTGATCTCGCACTGGATGAAGCTCTCCTCCGCCCAGAAGAGGCTGCTCGTCGCGTGTGGCGGCGGCGCGGGTTTGGCCGCGGTCTACAACGTGCCACTCGGAGGAGCCATCTTCACGACCGAGGTGCTGCTCGGTAGCTTCGCACTCCCCAACGTCTTACCGGCGCTGGCGTGCTCGCTGATCGCAACGGTGACGGGCTGGATCTACCTGCCAAGGGGCGCCACCTACACCGACATCCCCTTCTACAACTTCAGTTCGTCACTGATGGTGTGGTCGTTGTTCGCGGGCGTGCTGATTGGTCTTCTTGCGGTCTTTTACATTCGTTTGATCGGATGGGCCTCGCACTTTCGAGCCAAGGGTGTGTCGATCTTCTGGGCGATGCCCCTGGCCTTCTTGGTGGTGGGCATCTGTGGCATCTGGTACCCGCAGTTGTTCGGCAACGGCAAGGACATGGCGCACGAAGCATTCCTTGGCGTGGGAGGGATCGGGCTGCTCTTCGCCCTGTTCGCTCTAAAGCCATTGGTGACCGCGATCACCATCAGTGGTGGGGCGTCGGGTGGAGTGTTCACCCCATTTCTCAGCACCGGCGCGGTGCTCGGTGGTTTCCTGGGCGCCGTGTGGCTGCACATGTGGCCCGGCGCACCCATTGGCGCCTTCGCCATGGTGGGCGCAGCGGCCATGATCGGTTCCTCGATGCAGGCACCACTCACCGGAATGGTGCTGGTGGCTGAACTCACTCACAGCGGCTTCAACATCATCATACCCATGATGGCTGCGACCTTGATCGCGACGTTCCTCGTTCGACACATCGATGGCTACTCCATCTACTCGGCTCGCCTTCCGGACCACGGTGTGGGTTGAACGTCGCGATACCTCGTGCGACCAAGGCAATATCCTTGAAAGGCGTGGATAGTAACGGCTACGTAGTTCGACACGCGAACGCCTCGGACGCCTCGGCGCTGCGCGCCATTCGTCTCGAGTCACTAGTCGACACCCCCGACGCATACGGTTCGGTCTACGCCGATGTGGCGAAGCTGAGTCATGCGAGGTGGCGTCGAATGGCGCTCGAGTCAAACTTCTACCTCGCCGAACGCCATGACCACGTCGTGGGCATGGCGTCGGGCGGATATAACGACGCCCACCCCGGTACGCACTGGCTCTTCGCCATGTACGTCTCGCCCGGCGCTCGCGGCTCGGGCGTCGCCGCGGCGTTGGTGGAGGCGGTGAGTACCTGGGCGCGGCGCGACCAGGCGACACCTTGTTCCTGCATGTCACCGAGAGCGTCGCTCGCGCTCGGGCCTTCTACGAGAAGTTGGGATTTCGCTACAACGGAGAGTGGATTTCAATGGATCGAGATCCGACGATACAGTTGTTGACGATGGAGATGGCCCTTGACTGAACACGACGAGGGCTTCGAGGTCAGACGCGTTGCTTCGAGCGAACTGCACGAACTTCGACGTCGGGTCCTTCGTTCCAACAACCCAGACGTCTCGGTGGCTGACCCGCGCGACGAGGAGCGGACGTCACTGCATTACGGCGGTTTTCTTGGCGAGCGCCTCGTAGTGAGCGCCTCGTTCTACCCCTCGACGTCGCCAGTCAACCCCGAACTAACGACGTACCAGCTTCGTTACATGGCGACCGATTTCGACGCGCAGGGTCAAGGGTACGGTGCCCTGGTGCTCGATTTCGCTAGTGCGGAACTGCGAAGTCTCGGTGTCGAGCAGGTCTGGGCGAATGGTCGCGACACGGCACTCGGTTTCTATCGGGCCACGGGTTGGGAGCTCGTAGAGGGTTCTGAGCACCTGAGCGCTGAGACCAGGCTGCCCCACACGGTCATTTTTAAGAGTTTGTAGCAAGGCCTCGGAACGGGCTTCGCGCCAGTGCTCATTCGGTAGTTTGGGAGGATGCGAAAAGCACTTTCGGGGGTTCTGCTCATTGTCATCGTGGCCGGCGTCAGCCTCGCTGCGTGGCTCCATTTTCGAAGTAGCGCCGGTTCGGCGCTCTCAACGACCACGACGGCGACGACGCTTCCCGCGAATCAGCCCATCGCGCCGCTCACGGGGATGCCGGACCCGGGGGGTGCCGCACTCACTCGTTCTGCGCTCACGGTCAAGATCGAGAACACGCCAGAGGCAATGCCCCAATGGGGCATCAATCAGGCTGACGTTGTCTACGAAGAGATCGTCAATGGTGGCATCACGCGCCTCGCCGCCGTCTTCAACTCCCAGGCGCCCGCGAAGATCGGACCAGTGCGATCAGTACGACCCACCGACACCCAGGTGGTGTGGCCACTCGGGGGGATCTTCGCGTTCTCGGGTGGCGCACAGTACGCACTCGACAGCATTGCGACAGCACCGGTCAAATTGGTTGACGAGTCGAATGCGGGTGCCGCCATGTTCCGCGACCTCAGCCGCCAGCCGCCCCACAACCTGTACGGTGTCGCCCCAGCGCTGTTCAAATTCGGCGGCACTCCAACGCCGCCGCCGAAGCTCTTCACCTACCGCACCAGCACCGAGAAGGTGATTGGCGCGCCGGTTGCGCATTTCGTCGTACCGTTCCCGAGTATTTACGCGGTCACCTGGACCTGGGATGCGGCCACCGCGTCGTGGGATCGCACCCTCTTTGGTGCTCCGGACATTACCGGCACCGGCGTTCGCGAGTCGCCGAAGAACGTGATCGTGATGTGGGTGAACTACGTGAACGGTATCGGGACGATGGCGTCGTACGCGAACCTGCAGGGCTCGGGTCCGGCGTCATTCTTCATCGACGGCAAGCAGCAGCTAGGCACGTGGTCGCGAGGGTCGTCGCCGGGTGACGTGCTCACCTATCAGGCCAAGAACGGACAGGCGGTCAAGCTCACCCCCGGACAGACGTGGGTCGAGCTCTTGAACACCGGCGTGCCCCTCAGCGTCACGCACTGACGTCCTTCGACGTCCTCGTCGGCCGTTGATCGGCCTGGGCGGTCTGTGACGCACCCCACGGACTCGTCGGGTGCGGATTCGGGTGATAATGGGGGAGAACGAGAAGAGGATCGCGATGCGACTTGGCAATATGTACGGACCTGATGCGACCTTTCTGGGCGTACCCGCCGCTGACCCTGACGTGATCGAAGAATGGAACACTGCGGGCGCGGCGATCATCGGTGCACCCTTCGACGGAGGCACATCACACCGCTCGGGGTGTCGCTTCGGCCCTCAGGCCATCCGGATCACCGACTACCTCCCCCACGACGGCATGCGTCCGAGTCTGGCGTTGGGCGTTGATCCCCTCGTCGAGCTTGGTGTGGTGGACCTCGGCGACGTGGAGATGCCGTCGGGTGACACGATGAGGTCACTTGGTCTGCTCGAAGAGCGGGTGACCGCGGTCGCGAAGGCTGGCGTCATCCCCATCATTCTGGGCGGCGACCACACCATTGCGTTGCCCGACGTGACGGGTCTCGCGCACCACGTCGGGTGGGGCCGCGTGTCGGTGATTCACTTCGACGCGCACGCCGACACCGGTGACAGCCAGTTCGGATCCCTGTACGGCCACGGCACGCCTATGCGTCGCCTGATCGAATCGGGCGCGTGTCGCGGTGACCGCTTCCTTCAGATTGGACTGCGCGGATACTGGCCCGAACCCGAAACGCTCTCGTGGATGGCCGAGCAGGGCATGCGTTCGTTCGAGATGAGCGAGATCGTGAGCCGGGGCCTGGATGCGGTCCTTGATGAAGCGATGACCATCGCGACGTCCGAGTGCGACGCCGTCTTCTTGTCGGTCGACGTCGACGTCGTGGATCCGGGATCGGCTCCGGGGACGGGAACGCCCGAGCCCGGTGGACTCACCAGCCGCCAGCTCCTCGATGCGGTGCGCCGCATTGCCATGCAGACGCCGCTCGGCGGCGTCGACGTGGTAGAGGTCTCGCCGCCCTACGACCACGCTGAGATCACGGCGTACCTGGCGAACCGGGTCGTGCTCGAAGCGCTCGGCGGCATCGCGTGGCGACGAAAGACGCAGCGCGGCGAAAGCGTGCGCACGCCGGCTGATCCGTTGTTGCGCGACCGCTAATCGCGCATTGACTCGAGGATCTCGAGGACCAGTTCGTCGGTGGTGTCGGGGTGCAAGAACGCCAGTCGCGCCACGGTCTCGCCCTCCCATTTGGTGGGGGTGACGAAGGCGATCTGGTCGCGAAGTAGCTGCTGGCTCCAGGCGTTGTACTGCTCGGGTCCCCAGCCGATGCGTCGCAGGATCACGATCGAGAGGCTCGCCTCTCGAACAAGTTCCACGTGGTCCATGTTCTCGATCATCTTCACCGTTCGCTCGGCGAGGTCGATGGAGGCCTGCACCGCGGTCTCGTAGGCGTTGACGCCGTTGGTCACGAGCGAGAACCAGAACGGCAGTCCGCGCGCGCGTCGCGACAGGTGGATAGCGAAATCGGACGGATTCCATTCGTACATCTCGTCGTCGCTGCCGTGCAGGACATCGAGGTAACTCGCCTGTTGGGCGAGGATCTTTCGCGCGACAGTCGGGTTGCGATAGATCAACGCACAGCAGTCGAGGGGCGCGAAGAGCCACTTGTGAGGGTCGACGATGAAGCTGTCGGCGTGGCGAAGCCCGCTGAGATACTGCGCGTGGGTAGCGGAGAAGATCGCGGCGCCGCCGTAGGCCCCGTCGACGTGGAACCAGAGGTCGTGCTCGCGCGCGTAGCTGCCGAGCCCTTCGAGGTCGTCGATGATGCCGGCGTTGGTTGTGCCGGACGTGGCCACGATGCCTATGACGGTTTCGGGGTGGGGATCGTTGGCGAGGGCGCGCTCCAGGTTGGTCCGGGTGAAGCGGTGCTCGTCGGTCTCGACGAGGAGCGCCTCGATACCGAGCACGTGCAACGCCGTGCCGATGCTTGAGTGTGCGTCGGCCGAGATGGCGAATCGCAGTGTGTGCGCGGGGAGTTCTGGGTGTTTGGTGCGGCCCACGTCGCGGCCCACGGTCAAACTCGAGAGATTCCCGAGTGAACCGCCCGAGACGAACGCGCCGCCGGAGCCTTCGGGCATCCCGGCGGTGTGGGCGAGGAACGCCAGCGCCTGGTTCTCGGCCTCGACCACGCCGGCCGACTCGAGCCAACTCGTGCCGTTAAGGCCCGAGCAGGCGACCACTATGTCGAAGAGCAACGAGTTCTTCGTCGGGGCGTTGGGTATGAAGGCGAGGAAGCCGGGTGAGTCAATGGACACGACGTGCGTGGCCAGGCGATCCTTGAAGAGGGTCAACATGGCCTCGGGGTCGTTGCCCTCGGGTCGAATGAGGCCTTCGAGGTCGGGCAACGGATCGGGCGAAAGTCCACCGAAATCCAACGGCACTGGATGGGTCAGTCGATCTCGGCAGTAGGCGTAGACCTCCTCTGCGAGTGTGCCGTTGTACTCAAACATTTGGTGCCCCATTGCGCCAACCCTTCATTTTGGTCCCTTGCCATCGTAGACATCATTAGGACCTCGTGGGGAAAGCCGCTGATCGACGCCAATTTGTGGCGAAGTATCATCCCTGAATGGCACAAACACGCGTTGGCTACCTGGGTCCCCAAGGTGCGTTCACGCACGAAGCCGTTGCCACATTGGACGACGTTGAGGCTGTGGCGTGCGCGTCAATCGCAGAAGTGCTCGCACTGGTGTCCGACGGCACCCTCGACAAGGGGGTGGTGCCGATTGAGAACGCGATCGAAGGAACGGTGTCGGCGACCATTGACGGGCTCGTCTTCGAGCACGATTTGGTCATCGAGCGAGAGATTGTGCTGCCCATCCACCTTCACCTGCTCGCTCGTGCGGGCGTTGGTATTGACGAGGTCACGAAGGTCTTGAGTTACGTCCACGCCCTCGCCCAGTGCCGAGGATTCCTCGAGACGCTGGGCGTAGCGAGCGAGCAGACCACGTCCACCTCCCAGGCGGCTCTTGAAGTGGCCGAATCGAGCGAACCCTGGGCCGCGGTTGGCTCCTCGCTCGCTGGTGAGTTGTACCATCTCGAACGGATCGCGACCGACATCGAGGACCATCCGGATAATGCGACGAGATTTGTCGTCGTCGGTCGTGAAGGCATCACCGCGCCAACCGGTCACGACCGGACTTCGATCGTCTGTTTCCAAGACGCTGACCGACCAGGGTCCCTCTACGCGATCCTGGGTCGATTCGCGGCGCGCGACATCAACCTGACCAAACTCGAAAGTCGCCCGACCAAACTTGGGCTCGGTGATTACTGCTTTATCATCGAGTTCGACGGACACGTCGGTGACGGCGTGGTGGCGGATTGTCTCGCCGACCTCCAGGCGCACCTCACCAGGGTCAAGTTCCTGGGGTCCTACCCCGTCACGGGTGAGGGTTCACACGATCGCCGCCAAGAGGTGAGTGAAGCCCGCCGCTCGGCGAGTGAGTGGGTCGAAGGCATCCGTTCGCGGATACGTCCCTGAGCCTGGCGGGGAGAGGTATCGTACTCGCCCCACACCGGACGGCTCTCACAAGTTCCGGTGCGGGGCGAGTACACGTGGCGGAGGGAGTGGGATTTGAACCCACGGTGGGCAAGCCCACGCCGGTTTTCAAGACCGGTACATTCGGCCGCTCTGTCATCCCTCCGCAGAGGATTCTAGTTGAAAGGGCCGTCAGCCCTTTTTGCGGGCCCGCGCGCGACTGGGTTGATCGAGGATCACCTTGCGTAGACGCACGGACTTTGGTGTCACTTCAACGGCCTCGTCCTCGGCGATGAACTCGAGGGCCTGCTCCAGGGACATGATGGTCGCGGGCGTGATGCGCTCGGTGTGGTCACTGCCCGACGCACGCATGTTGGTCAACTTCTTTTCCTTCGTCGGGTTGACGTTCATCTCCTCGGAGCGTGAATTCTCGCCGACGATCATGCCTTCGTACACTTCAACACCCGGGCCGACGAACAAGATGCCACGGCTCTCGAGGTCGATGAGAGCGTTGGCGGTGGTCGGACCACGTCGGTCAGCGACGAGCACGCCGTTCTGGCGTAGCCGGATGTCACCGAACCACGGTGCGTAGCCGTCGAAGTTCGTGTGCATCATGCCCGCGCCGCGCGTCTCGGTCATGAACTCGGTTCGGATGCCGACCAGGCCGCGAGCAGGAATACGCCATTCGAGGCGCACCCAACCGGTGCCGTGGTTCACCATGTCGATCATGGTGCCCTTGCGCGTGGCGAGCAGCGTCGTCACCGCTCCGACGAATTCTTCGGGAACGTCGATCGTCACGTGTTCGAGCGGCTCGTGGAGCTTGCCGTCAACCATCTTGGTGACGACCTGGGGCTTGCCGACGGTGAGCTCGAAGCCTTCGCGTCGCATGGTCTCGATGAGTATCGCGAGCTGCAACTCGCCTCGACCCTGCACCTCCCACGCGTCGGGGCGTTCGGTCGCTAGTACGCGTAGTGACACGTTGCCGACGAGTTCCTTGTCGAGGCGGTCTTTCACCATGCGTGCGGTGAGCAGCTTGCCTTCGGTGCCGGCGACGGGCGAGGTGTTGATGCCAATGGTCATCGAGAGGCTCGGCTCGTCGACGTGCAATGGTTCCAGGGCGATCGGGTTGTCGGGGTCGGCGAGGGTCTCACCGATGAAGATGTCCTCGAATCCGGCGACCGCGACGATGTCACCGGGACCGGCGCTCTGGGCCGGGATGCGCTCGAGCGCCTCGGTGATGAACAGTTCGGTGATCTTGGCGTGCTCGACGGTGCCGTCGATACGACACCACGCGACGCGTTGGCCACGCTCGAGGGTGCCGTTCACCACTCGACACAGCGCCAGACGCCCTAGGTAGGGTGACGCGTCGAGGTTGCATACGAGTGCCTGGAGGCCATGTCCTTCCACGTACTCGGGTGCGGGCACGTAGTCGGCGATTGTCTGGAAGAGGGGTGTGAGGTCGCCGTCGGTGTCCTCGGGACTCGTCGAGGCCCAGCCCTGGCGGGCACTCGCGTAGAGGATCGGGAACGAGATCTGGTGTTCATCGGCGTCGAGGTCGAGGAACAGGTTCTCGACCTCCTCCACCACCTCGGCGACGCGAGCGTCGGGTCGGTCCACCTTATTGATGACAAGGACCACGGGGAGGCGTCGTTCGAGGGTCTTTCGTAGTACGAAGCGGGTCTGTGGCAAGGGTCCCTCGGCGGCGTCTACGAGCAAGATAACGGCGTCCACCATCGACAGGCCGCGTTCGACCTCTCCACCGAAGTCCGCGTGACCAGGGGTGTCGATGATATTGATCGTCAGGTCTTTCCACTTGACGGCGGTGTTCTTCGCGAGGATCGTGATGCCCTTCTCGCGTTCGAGGTCGCCCGAGTCCATGACCCGGTCGGTCATCTCTTCGTGGGCCGTGAAGGAGCCAGTTTGACGCAGCATCTTGTCGACGAGGGTGGTCTTTCCGTGGTCGACGTGCGCGATGATAGCGATATTTCTGAGTGAAGTACGTAGTGTCATGACTGAACCACGCTAGTAGCCCACGCCAACTCGGGAATCCTAGGCCGCGCGAGCACCCTCGGCTCGTCGCTGCACGACCGCTGTTCGAACCAGATCTCGGGCTCCGCTGCGCAGGTCGTCCATGGTGCCATCGACGCTCAAACAGACCCCGGCCTCGGGCCATATACCGATGATCCGGGCGGGAGCGAGCCCTTCAGGATGGCTCAAAGCGTCGATAGTCAGGTCACTTCGTAGCCCTGGACCAGCACTTTTACCCGGGCTCCCCGAGCGAAGTCGAAGAATCACCCTGGCCTCATCGAGCGTCACTTCGAGGTCTCGACGTCCGCGCAGGGTGGTACGTGCTCGGGCGACGTCGTAGTAGGCGTCACTGGGTGCCACGTGCCAGGCGAATGTGATCCACTCAGCGATCTCGGCGCTCTGGGCGGCCCAGTTCGCGGCCTCGGCCGTGACGAGGGCTATCTCGTGCGCCGACAGTCCAGAGAGCCAGTCGCCCAGTGAACCGCGACGTGCGAAGCCCGATGTCGCACGGGCCAGCTGGTCGGCGATCTCGTCGGTGATGGCGTCGATCATCGAAAGCTGGGCGACGCGACTGCTTCGACGCAGCGCGCCCGCGGCGAGGACGCGTCGCGCCGTCGCGGGTGACCAGCGAAAGCCGGGGCTGGCCTGTCCGGCGCGCTCCACCATCCAGGCGTCGATACGGCGGTGCGTGTCGCTCGCGACCGCGCGAAAGCGGGCACTGAGCGAGTGGCGATGTTCATCGGTCAGGTTCACCGGCGTGCGCGGGGCACTGTCAATCAGAGCGTTCACTTCGCTCGGGGTGTTGCGTCGGTGCGCGAGCGTCGTCACTGCCCCCTCCAGAGTCGATCAACGGCGACGAGTACTTCCTCGGCGCTGCGCACGAGTGTCTCGGAGTCGAGATCGAGTGACCACATCTCGCCGGTGGCGGTGGAGAAGCAGGTCGTGCGAAGTGGGACGACCGACGTGCGAAGGGTCTGCACGAGCGCGTGGTAGCGCATCGCGCGCTCGGCCCCCTCACCAAGAGGCGAGGTGGTGACGTCGAAGAGCGCCACGTTCGCGACATTACGCGAGGTGGTGCCCACCATGAGGTCGATGACGTCACGAAGGATGACCGCACCCGCGTACAGGTGTTGGGTTGCGCGTACGGCGCTCTGAGGTCGCCAGCTCGCGGGGAGGGTGCCGAGGGAACGCATGAGGGTGACGGCGTGCGCGGTGACGTCGGTCTCGAGTCGGGCACGCTCGTCAGCGTCGAGTTGGTCAACGAAGTTCAACAGATCGCTGGTTCCGACCTCGAGACGCCACGCACCGAGCGCCTCGTCGAAGGGTGAGGTGACGCGGGCCCCGATGCTCAAGAGTCGCAGCACCTGGTTCACCAGGATGCCGCGCACTCGACTGAGCGGCGTGAGAGTGATATCTGCGATCGCGGCGGTCTGGCGCAGCGAGGAGGCACGAATGATCAATGATGAGATCGGCCGCGCGTTACCCAGGACTGCGTAGATGCCGTCTTCGAGGATCGAACGCAGGCCCGGCGCGCTCGTGACGTCGGCGGGTGGACGCTTCTCACGTTCGCCACGCAGTG
>JABBNY010000216.1 GCA_019352095.1 Acidobacteriota bacterium | reverse complement strand
CACGACGTCAAACGTGAGTGGACTTCAGTGGACGTTGGTGGACGTTGCACTTCGTCCGGCCAACAAATCTGGACGCTGATGGACGTCCCTGGACGTTCTGGAAACACTCTCAAGGTGCCGGGATCGAGACCCGGGCGGCCCACTGAATCCTCGCACCTGAGGACTCTGAACGTTCACGCTCGTGGATCCGAACGGTCGCAACGTTTGCGAACTGGAGAGAAGATTGAGCTTGATGGAGGAATTTTGGTCGGCGCAAAACACGGCGCATTTCGGCCTGCGGTGCTGTACTATCAGTCGTAGATGGTCGAACTCACCGCCAGTGATCTCGAAAGTGTGCTCGTGGCGGCGCAGTCGGTCAGCACCGCACAAAATCCCCACCAGTTCAGTCAGTTGGCGACCGAACACGTTGCACGGTTGCTTCCGTCGGAAGTAGTCACTTTCAATGAAATAGATCCACTCAATGGACAATTGGACTTTTTGTCCATACCTTCGTCGTATTCCTTCCCTTCCGGGGTTGAGAAACATCTGATCGATCTAGCTGACCAGCATCCACTGATCAATTACTACATCCATTCGAGTGACGGCTCCGCGAAAAAAATCAGTGACTTCTGGAGTCAAACTGAGTTTCACGCCAGCCAACTCTACGAGTTGGTCTATCAGCCAATGAGGGTCGAATATCAGATGTCGTTCACTCTTAGTACTCTGCACACGAATGTCGTGGCAATCGTGGCCAACCGAAGTCACCACGACTTCTCGGAGCGCGATCGAACGGTTCTGAACACCCTGCGTCCCTACTTCGTGCAGGCCTGGTATTCCGCCCGTGATCACCATCGACTCCGCATTCTTCTGGCCAGCACCATCGGCGCGTTGGTTGGATCCGACGTGGGACTGATAGTTCTTTACGAGCCACCGCAGGATCTGACCAACGGTTCCTTCGAGATGTTGTACCGGTACTTTGGTCCGCCGTCAAAAGGCAGCCCATGGCCCGTGCAGGTTGAGAAGTGGATGTTGAGCCAGCGCACTCGCTTCTCCAACCCCCAGGGCTTAAAACTGCTCACTCCGTTGCGCGCCGAGTTCAGCGGCCGGCGCTTGGTGCTGCGTTATCTCGAGGAAGTGGACGATGCTCCCGGTGCGGTCGTCTTACAGGAGCAAACGACTCAACCAACATCGCAAAGTCTTGGTTCACTCGGGCTAAGTACTCGTGAAATTGAAGTGACAGTGTGCGCTATTAGTGGAGCCACTAACGCCGGAATCGGCGACACCCTCTTCATTTCGGCGGCGACGGTGAAGAAGCACCTCCAGAACGTCTACGCCAAATTAGGCGTGAAGGGCCGCGGCGAGCTCGCCGCTTTCGTGCACGACATCGTCAACCGACAGTCCTTGTGAGGTGCTGTGGCGTCACCTCCCTGGTAGCCCTCGCCGCAGAGCCCGCACCCGACAAATAATCCGAACGGCGTATTGCTGGGCGCCGCCGCTACGGTCAAGATTGGGCGATTTGACGTTCGGATAGAAGGTGGAGAGTGGCGAGATTCGCTCGGTGTGCAGACCAAAGAAGTCTCGTCCCAAGCTGGGATCGGTTCCGACCCGCTCCTTCATCTCTGCGCGCAAACACTAACTCGAGGTTCTCGTCACGGTGCATATTTCTAAGGTCGCGCCAGCCCACGCCATTGTCCTGCTCGTCGAAAACCAGCAGCGAAGTCGAAGGAAATTTTGGATGCGACTCCTACGACACTTCATACGATGGTCCGATTCGAGTCCACACGATGCCCAGTCGCGGGCATTGTGATCGTGAGAGTGTTGTCCTTGATGACATACCGCACTCGATGACCACCTCGCCGCGCGAGGTGCGTCGGTTGGGAGCGGTCGACGACGGCGCGCAACTGCTTGTCCTCGTTCGACAGCGATTCGACCATCGACGCGAGGTCAGAGTTTCGTGCTCTAACGTCATCGAGGCACCAGGTGTCCTCTCACGTCTCAACGATCACGCGATGGTGCCACGAAAAGTTTGTTCGCTGGAAAATCGCTAATGAAACTGCTTGTTGCCTCGCTAGCGTCGCCCTTTAGTTGCCATCGAATATTCGTCCATAGTTGAAAGGCTCTCGTTATGTCTCACCCTCTTCGCCTCAGCAATCGTTGTCGTCGATTGACGCTTCCCGTGTTGTCCCTATTACTAGTTCTCTCGAGTGCAGTTATCACTGAATCGACGGTCATGTCCGGTGCGGCTGCAGGCGCGACGACATCGATCAGCGGCGGCTTTGGTGCGCTGCCCGCTGGTCTGCCAATAGAGTCACGTTGTCAGGACATGACCATTTCTACTCACATCGTCTTCGTGGGTCAGTGGATCTCGGCCAGGGCGAACGGCGGCATTTGCGGGGTCACTGGCAAGGACAACAATTGGTCGTGGCCCGTGGCCCCCGGCCCCGGCGTCAGGGGTTGCCAGCGCAACGCCAAGGCGTGCTCATTCAAGGCCACCGCGCCGACCAATCAGCAATTGGCGGCATTCTGCATTAACGGTGCCAACGTGCAGGGCGGATGGGAGTCGTGTGACTACTACGGTGTGGTTGGCGATGACATGGGCATAATCGACGGGCACCTTCTCAGCAAGGACGGCGGCGCGGTGTCGAGTGCGACTATTTCCGCGTATGGACACCCGGGCGCCACTGCAACTTCTGACGCAGACGGCTTTTACGCGATGCAAGTTAAGAGGGGCACGTATCAAGTCGTGCCGTCGGGCGGACCCCAGGGCAAGGCGTCGCCGAGTTACTCGCCCAGGGGCGCCGCTGCGAACGTTCGCGCCACTGAGACGACGCACCTGGACTTCACGCTCGACGCCAGCGTGGAAGTGAAGCTCGCCTTCGACAAGACGTCTGTTGAGGCCAACGGGTATGAACTCGTCAGTGGGACCGTCACGACGACGGAATACGGAAAGCCGTTGCCCAATGCTGAGGTTCAACTCGAGGTCCAACCGGGCCAGAGCTCTGAACAAGCGGTGACCGCAGGACCGCGAGCCTCGGTGTGCTCTGCGAGTGGTCGCATCTGGCCGGGCGGGGGACCCAGTCAACCCACTGGCTATCCGGTGACTATCACGACGGACGCGACGGGCAAGTACAAGTTCACCGTCGATGTCGGTACGACACCGGGGAAGTGGACGCTCGACGCGTGGGCATTCAACAGTGACGGAAAACTATCGACAGACGTGACGGCTGCTTCAGACACTAAGAGCATCGAATTTACGAAGGCGGGATCGCATTCACTGGAATCGTTCGTGAGAACCCTCGACGGCGCAGCACGCGGGACGAGCATTTCCGCTGCTCTGGGAACATCGAACGCTAGCGCTAGCACTTTGGTCACGTTGTTGTCGGGAGGCGATCCACAGACGGCTTCGGGGGCGAGTTTCGGCGGACTGGCCTTTAGTCTTGCCACTAGCCTGACCGGTACAGTGATGATCATCTCTCCCGCTGACAAGCCGCCCGTCTTCAACGCGGGTGGAATTCTGGAGCCGAATTTGACTCGCAATGCCGATGACTTGGTTTTCGACCCTTCGATTTGGACGGGTCAAGGACTGCTGCCGTACGTTCTCTCCAAAGGTCTGCTGAGCACAATACCCACGGTTGGGGAGTACGCCCATGGTTCGTCGGTTCAGGGATGGAAGACGGTCAAGGGCGACCGGATCACTTTGCCGAGCGGTTATTACCAGGAGTTCGGTTGGGGCTATCCCATGACGAAGCCGGGTGCGTGTTACTAAGGTCGTCCTGAACCGCTGACGCTCTTCGCCCGCGAGGTTCGTGAGGAGCCGATGAGAGTCAAATGGACACAGGGTGCCCGGTGATGTGTCACTTGGCTGACGAATATCAGCGTCGTGCGGGCACGCAGCACGCTTGGTTTCGCATTGGTCGCCTCGAGAAGTAGTCCACAGCCATACTGGCGACATTGACGAGCGTGACGATGACAGCGTGGGCTGCCGACGCGGCGCGACCCCAGAATGTTTTCGAACGGACGTTGTGCTGACGTTGATGAGAGAGTTGCTTGCAACTGCGCCGCGCGCGAATGTGGTGCGAGGACCCCTGTTAATGGTCCAACTGGATCATTTCAGAGGGGCCACGGCAATTCCTTTCCGTTCGGCCAACAGATCGGGACGATGATGGACGTCCCTGGACGTTCTGGAAACACTCTCAAAGTGCCGGAATCGAGGCCCGGGCGGCCCACTAAATCCCACCAGAGGATTCTGAACGTTTGCGCTCATGGATTCCAACGGTCGCGGCACCCTGGAAGAAGAATCAAAGATTGTCGAATTATTCGCGGTATCGCAAGCCACCCTTACTCTCGTTCTGCAACACGTCACGCACCACCACAGGCCTCACTTTAGGTCTCCGAATTCTGCAACACTGGCAAGCCCGACCAACGAGAGACAACACCGCTTTACAATTGTCAAAGTCTTCGAAAGACCTGGACTAATTCAATAAGGCATTGTCACGCACGATTTGTCACCCGATGACTCGTGGCGATCTTGGGCAGCTGGACGGTGTCCAGTTGGACGTTCACTGAAGATCAGGCGGTGGTTCAACCGCTGCGAGTTCG
>JABBNY010000215.1 GCA_019352095.1 Acidobacteriota bacterium | reverse complement strand
TTGAATCGTGCTGTACGCGCCGACGCGGTAGAGCAGCGAGGTATTGAAGTGCAGGGCCTTCGCGCAACGTCCCCGTGAGCGACGAGTCACTCGGGCAACGGACCGGGACGTCCGAAGATGTATCCCTGACCGAGGAGGTCCGACGCGAACAGCGGCACCCCGATCTTCAAGAGCGTCTCGACTTCCATTTCGGTCTCGATTCCTTCGGCGATGATCATCGTGCCGGTTTGGGCCGCGAAGTGACATACGCCCGCGGTCATCGCCTGGCGCATCGGATCAGAATCGATGTCGTGCACCAATGAGATGTCGAGCTTCACGAAGTCGGGCTGCAACTCGAGGATGTGGCTGAGGCTCGTGTAGCCCGCGCCCGCATCGTCGACCGCGAGGCGACAACCCTCGATGGCGCGCACCGCGCGACGCACCTCGGCGTAGTTCTTGATCGGCGCGTGCTCGGTGATCTCGATGATCAATGGGCGATGCCCGCCCTCGACGGCCCGCGCCGCGTAGCCGTCGAGCAAGGTGACGGGCGAGAAGTTGACGCTCAGCCAGAGCCCCACGGGCAGTGAGTGTGCCGCTTCGATCGCCGCTCGTGCACAGACCGACTCCAGCTCTGATCCAAGACCGACGTCGTGCGCTTCGGCGAAGCGAAGATCGGGACGGATCCCGTCGTCGAAGCGGGTCAGCGCCTCGTAGCCCACGACACTTCGAGACGCAAGATTGACAAACGGTTGAAAGACCGGCGTGAATCTCTGTTCGTCAATGACGGCGCGAAGTTGCGCTCGCGCACCCACGCGCTGGGAGTGCTGCTTCGCCTGGGCGCCGAACAGTGTGCCGGCGTAAGTTCCCATCTCTTCTAAGGAAGCCAGACGAGACGCCATCCACAAACCCGCCGCGATGTCCTTTGCCCCCACTGTCAATACCGCGACCATCTCACCCTTGTAGATGACCGGAATCACCGCGTTCGCCACAATGTCCGCGCCGAGCACCGATACAAAGAGCGTCGCCAACTCGCTTTGCCACTCGCTCGCCAATTTCCACCACGGACCGATTGCCGTACGCTCGAGCATCCACGCGGGTACGTTGAAGAAGTCATAGCCCACTTCGGCGTCGCCCAGATACGGCGAGCCGTGAATGCCCACCCGAACGAGTTCCCCCTTCTGCTGGAGGATCATCACCGCCGCAGCGTCCACCCCTTCAAGGTTCATGAGGGCTCGACAGAAACGCTCGACGGTCTCGTTGATGGATTCACCGACGTGCACTCGTCTCATTAACTCGACAATGTCGCCGTGCGTTCGAACTTCTCGGGTGAGGTCCGCCTCCAGGCGACGCTCGGTTGTAAGGTCACGCTTCACGGACACGTGAGCCGTTACCGTGTCATTGAGACCATGGATTGGTGAGATGGTGGCCTCTTCTTCGTAGCGCTTGCCGTTCTTTCTGCGACTGTTCAAAACTCCTCGCCACGTCTCGCCCGCCGCCAAGTGCTCTCTCACTGCTTGTTCGATGTCATCTTGTTCGACGCCGAGACGAAAGATCGTGGGCTGTTGTCCGAGGACTTCGTCCATCTCAAAGCCACTCGTTCGCAGCGCAGCGGGATTCACGTAGATGATGCGCGATGCGGCATCGGTGACGACGACCGATTCGCCGGCTTCGTTGATGACGCTCGTCAGCAACGTTTGTTCCTCGAGTGTGTGCACGAGCTGATCGTGATCGCGCAGTCGCTTGATCCCGTACCCAATCTCGGCAGCGAGGTCCTCAAAGACCCCGATCGAATCCTCCTCAAACGCGTAGGGTTCGACCGCGTACACCGAGAACACACCGTCGACCTCCCCGTCGACGCGTACGGGCAAGCCAATTGAAGAGCGAAATCCGTGCGTGCGCGCTTCTTTAATCCACGGCAGAAAGGACAGATCGACGTTGAAGTCCCCCGTCACCTGGGTGACGCCGGTGCGAATGGCCCGGCCGACTGGTCCCTGGCCGTTGGGACCGTCTACCCAGGACACGTCAATCGCTTCGAGATAGTCGCGATGCTCGCGGCTCACGGCCGACTTGGTCACCGAGTGGGCCGCGTCATTTACTCGCCGCCCGTACCAGGCGAACGCGTACCCTCCCTGGTGAACGGCGATCTGGCACATCTCATTGAGCAAGTCCTCTTCGTTCTCCACTCGAACGAGCAGGCGAGTCCCCGCCGAGAGCGTCTCGGCGGCCCGACGCAACGTGACCACGTTCTGGTGATCGCGCAGACTCACGACCAACGAGACAATCTCACCCCCCTCATCATGGGCGGGATGTGGATGAATCGACATCCAGCGCAGTGCGCCTGAACTGGTCTTGTAACGAAGTTCGTACGGCTCGACCGACCCCCCCGCGTGCAACGTATCTCGACTGAGTATCGTGAGGCCAATATCCTCATCGGCGATCAACATCGAGTAGTGGCGACCGAGAAGTTCCTCGGGATGCCACCCGAGCACCCGGGTCACCGATGGCGACACCCAGCGAAGCGTGCCCTCGAGGTCGACCTGGTACACCACGTCGGATGCACTTTCGGCGAGCATCCGGTACTGCGCCTTGGATGCTTCGAGGGCGACACGGGCCGCCACCTCACCTTCGGCATCACGCCACGCCGCGATTCTCGCCACGTCGCCGCCAGACACGGGAACCTCGTGCACTGTGACCCCTACCCATCGAAAATTGCCGCTCGACGTCCGAAGCCGCACCTCGTACTCTTGGAGGCCTCCTGTGACCATTCGTAGGTACGAGTCGTGCACGGTCGCCAGGTCATCTGGGTGCACGTACTCGAGATAGTTGTGGCCCCGCATCTGAGAGGGGTGCCAACCAAGAAGATTCGAAACCGATTCTGAGATCCATTCGATGTCGCGATCGGCGCCGCCAAGCACCACCACGTCTGAGGAGTGCTCTACGAGCAGTTGGTAGCGATTCTGGGTCGCTTGCAGCGCAAGTCGCGCTTCGAACTCCGAGTCAACACAGCGCATACTGCCAATGAACGTGTCGACTGCGCCGTGCTCGGCGTTCACTAAGCGGGTAGTGAGTGAATAGTGATGAAATTCACCAGTCTTCGAGCGAACCGCGATACTGAGCGTGATGCCGTGACGATCGCGAACCTCTTCGAGCCGCCGGGTCCAATCCGACCGCGATGGCGAATCGAGTATCTGGGCCATCGGCGATCCCACGAGTTCATCTGGCGTCCAGCCCAGTCCCTCATGCACTGACGACGAGATCCATTGCACGACGCCGTTCGCGTCGAGCTGGACCACGATGTCCGACGCATTCTCCGCGAGCACTCGGTATCGCGAGATCAACTCGTGTTGTTCGGTGACGTCGTACCAGGTGACCATGACGCCACCGTCGACCCTCACCCCATGGACGTCGTAGTGCCGCGACGGATTGAGGACGTCACGCAATGCGGTACCGATATCAATAGCCACATCACTGAGCGTGGTCGCCTCACCGGACTCGAGGCTCGCACTGAGGTAGGCAAAGAGCGTCGAGTCAGTGAGTTCGGGAAACAGCGCCAGCAGCCTCGCCCCGATGATCTCGTCACGCGTTCGCGAAAGGTAATCGCGAGCGGCCTTATTGGCGTCGCGAAAATCGAAGTCCACGACGCGACCCTCGACTCGAAGCGGGCCGAGCAACACGAATGGATCCGGGAAGAGCTCCACGATCGACGAGAAATCCTTGGGCCACGTCATCTGTGCGGTGAGAATGTGGACATCCTCGGACCCGAGCGGCACGCCCGCACGGCCGTCTCGGGCACGAACATCGGATTTAGGAAGTGGTTCGTCTGGAACGTTGTCCATAGCCCCTCCCCGACCGCGTCAATAACCTCGCAGGCCCTTGGAACCTACGTTGCGCCCACACTAGTCAGCCACTCGAAGAAATTTCGGTCAACTCTGTTGACGATGAGCGTCGGTGTCGTTCGCTCGACTGCTTCGCAGGACTGAACTGGCCCTAAGCGCTATGGGTGGGAAGTGTCTGGAGTCTCTTCGAACGCAGGATCTCGTCGTGGGCGGCTTCGCTCGGCGGACCAGCCCCCAAGAGGCTGGGTCCCGAGCGCTCGGCGGCGAGACCATCGAGGATGATCGTCAAGTATCGTCGCCACAAATCCGGTGAGGAGATGCTGGTCATGGTCCCAATCGAAGAGATCATGGATTCAAGAATGGGGAAATCCGCATCGACGACGTCGCGACGCAAATAGCCGTCGTGTTGAGCTCGTTTGATCAACGCTGAGATCGATGGCACGATGCGTCGTTTGGCCTCGGCGATTCGCACCTGCCCGTACGAAGTCCCCACCACGACCTCGCGCAGACCCCGGTTGGCGCATTGACGTTGGAGAACCTGCTCGAGGAACCAGACGAGACCGTCCCACGAGTTTTGGGCGGCATTGGCTCGAACGGCCAGGCTGACTATCTCTTGGACCGCATTCTCGAAAAGAGCTTCGACCAGTGCTTCCTTGTCCGCGAAGCGACGATAGAGCGTTCCAACACCGACGCCCGCCTCGTGGGCCACATCGTCGAGCGACACCTCGAGTCCCCGCTCAGCGAAGAGTACCGCGGCGGCGGCAAGAATCTTCTCGCGATTACGCACCGCATCCGCACGAAGCGGACGCAC
>JABBNY010000214.1 GCA_019352095.1 Acidobacteriota bacterium | reverse complement strand
CACAAACCCGTGCTCCCAGGCCGGAATTGACCCACGGTTACGTCAGGAGAGCCGAGTTTATTTGTATTTGCAGAATTGGAAACGCAAGCCCGGATGTGATTTTCGAATAACTTCCGAGTAGCAACTGTCAATCGAAACCAGTCTTCCGAAGTCGTTCTGCCCGGAGGCGGCACTTCTGCGGGTACCAAATCCTACGCGGTGAATTTGGCCCTGAGTTGATATAGATGGATCCCGCAATCTTGCATTAAACGAGAGGCAACAACTCAACTCTCATGCTCAACAATTGCCTTTGATCTGCCACACCAAGCAGAACCCCTTGCCTGTCGCACAAAGTGTCCTTCGAAGGTGACCCCCTCCCCCAGCGCGCTCGCCACCGGGTAAATCATGTGCTTCGATTCTGATTCTCGCTCAACGTGATCAGAGAGTCAGTCGCTTCGTCAGCCATTCTCATGATGAGGTTCCCAGCATGAACCAACCGGTCTTCGTCGACTCTTTCTCTGGCACCCCTGTCCAGAGGACCGTCGGGTGGGGTGAAGGTGAGAGAGGTCATCCAAAGGATCGAGGCTGAAGGCTGGTATCAGGTTCGACAAACCGGTAGTCATCGACAGTTTCACCATCGCTCTCATCGGGGTTGCGTCACCGTCGCGGGCCACCCGAGTCGGGATCTGCCGGAGTGGATTGTGAATAGCATTATGAGACAGGCGCGAATTGGTCGGAGGAAGAAATGACCGAATACACGATCATCATTGAAGACGCCGGTTCTAACTTCGCCGCCTACGCTCCGGACGTTCCGGGCTGTGTTGCGGCTGGGAAAACGGCCGAAGAGACGCTGCAATTGATGGAGGAGGCCCTGGCACTTCACATCGAAATGCTTCGCGACATGGGCGAGCCAATCCCTGAGCCCCATGTTCGCGCCGCCGTCGTTCAAATCGCATCCTGAGCGATTGTGGCTACGAAAGTATTGACTGTTCGATGTCACCCAGAATGACGAGGGTGCTGAGTGGCGACTAAGGGCGGGGCCGCACGGTCGAACTCTCGCTGCACGCGCGGGCGACGGCGATGCGTCTCGCGCAGATCTTTGATGTAGTCGTCAACGTGACTTGCTTCCGACGAGCCTGCAGCCAGCCGGCGCATCTTCTTGAGTCTCCTCGCCGCCACGATGTAATGCCGCGCACCGGTCTCGTTGAGATCATGTTCAACCAGACGCGACAACACCGGTAGGACAGCCAAGGGATCAATCTTCTCGTACGACTTCGCCAGGCTGGCCCACAGGCGGTCGTCATTGAGTGAGAGAGTGTGCGCCAACGACCACGCCAGATGAATGTCGCCGAGCGAGGAGTGGGCGAAGTTCACCGCCTCCACGGGGCGCGTGGAGAGTGCGGCCAGGACCTCGTCGTAGTAGCCAATCCAGTCATCACCCGTCGCATCATGAAGCCCCTGGCATGCGGGGCAGTGGGCCAGCGACGAAACACCATGAGCCGAGCGTTGAGTAGTTCACCGGGTCGATGCGTCGCGAGCAGATCGCACCAATAATTGGCCGCCTTGACCGATTGGTGCCCTCCGTCGAATCCGGCGCCGCGCTGCGCCCATTCAATGGCGAGCGAATACTCGCCCACCTCGGCGAGAGCCTCCGCGGTGTCTTGGTACCACGCGGCGACCCGTGCGTCGCGCAGATGAGTTCGAATGATCGCGGCGACGTCCTTGTCGAGTACCGCGAGCCGGGGTTCATTCCACTCGAGCACGAAACGAACGCGAGAATTCGTAGACGACGATCGCTGTTCTTCCGGCAGGGTGGGCCCGAGGCCTTCCGCGATGCGGTCGAGCTCAGCCCGATACTTCTTGCGGCCAGTCTCACCCAGTGCAGGAGCGTACGCCACCGGGTCGAGTTCGAAATAATCGACCTCTCCGTCGAATTGGAATTTGATCATCCAATTGACCAATGGTGCGACCGGCGCACTCGCTCGCGCGGCCGCCACCGGGTGCAGTTCGAGTAGCCGTCGACACGCGTCGCCAATGATGCCACTCGAATCGTCCGGTCGGGCGATGACGGTGATGGAACTCGCGAGTGCTTTCGACGCGACCGCATAGACCTCGTGAGGGTCGTGATCAAAGACCGCAGCCTCGAGGATGTCCACTGCCTCGTGCATGAGCATCCCGTGTCGGTTGGCTTGACTCCAAAGGTGTAGGTCGGAGCGAGTACGAATCAACGGAAGAACTGAGCTGGCAAGGTCAGACATAGCGATGCAGGAACCTAGGCGACCGAGTGGGACGCCAAGTTTTTCATGGTCACGAACCTATCCCAACCACACGACGGGGAGCCCGAGAAAGTGATTGATCCCTTGCCCCGGCACGGAGCGGAATCATCGAGAAGACGACGATTGATAATGGCAAGTTCTGAGTCTGCGAGATGCCTCGCCAATGAAGGACATCCAAGATTTCAGCCATTCGTGCTCTTGGTCTCTCGTCACTGATTCGCCCGTCAAGTTCGCGTGAACCGACCGTTGTAAGTGCAAGAAGGAGCGCAGGCGCGAAGGTTCAGGGGGTGCATTTCTCTCTCCCCTGACCTAGAATGGGGTGGTGGCAATGGAGCGAGCAAGGACAGTCGCCGAGTGGGCCGACCGAATGAATTCGGCCGCCCCACCGAGCGACGACGACGTCAGCGTACTCCTTGACGGTCGACGCCTGGATTCGCGCGAGTCAGTTGAATTGTGGCTAGTCGAGGTGGCGATCATTCGAGATCTTGAAGGCCCCACTCACCACAGTGTCCTATAACGGGCCTCCGCTCGACCTCACTCGGTTGCTTCAGGTTCTCGTCAAGAACGACGTCGACTTTGTCGTTATCGGAGGATCGGCAGCTGGATTCCTTGGGGCGTCACGACTCACCGAAGATGCTGATTGCGTGGTCAACCGTGAACGTGCCAATCTCGATCGGCTGGCGTCAGCATTGCGTGAACTCCATGCCCGCCTTCGCGTGGCGCGCATGAGTGACGAGGAAGCCCAGGCACTGCCTATCGTGGTAGACGGTTTGATGCTCGAAACCACCGGTAGTTCGACGTGGACCACCGACGCTGGTCCTTTCGACGTGATGTCCGACCTGAGGGATGTCCGGGGCACCACCGTTCCCTACCACGAATTACTGTCTCGCTCGTTAGTCGTGCAGGGTGAAGGATTCGTGGTTCACGTCGCTTCAGTCGACGACATCATCGCCGCCAAGACTTTCGCAAACCGTCAGAAGGATCGCGAAGCGTTGCCCGAACTCTTGGAAATCCAAGCACGCGAGCGTTCCGCTTCAGCACAAGGCGAGTCCGCTCCGCGCCCTGTTGAGTTGCCCAAAAACGTCGACTCACAGCGATCAATCGCTGACGAGCTCAATGAGACACGAGAGGAACGCGAGTTCTAAGGAATTGAAGGCTTTGTCGACACCCGTATCTGAGGCACGCTAGGGAGTCACGTCTCAACTGCGATAGCCTCCTTGCCGGGCATCAACGGGCATCAGTCAAAATCCCCTCACGTCTCTCAGATACCCTGCGGCATCGAAATCATCTCGCGATTGTTCTTAGAACTAACTACGACCATTTCCTCATCCGAACTGTCGGAGTCTCGAGCTAACGACATTTCGTCCCATTTCACCCCAGCAGTGCCCCAACGATCCATGGACACCAGCAGAACATATATGTTACACTCTCTACTAGTACTACGGGCGAGAACGGCATCAAAATGGCAAAGACTGGTGGCGAATGCTACTTCGAATCGCGCGCAAAGACCGCGGAATACCGCGATGCTTACGATCGAGCACGATCATCGATCGACGAGGTCGACCGAATCGTCGGCGCGATTGAGAACAGACGAATTTCCCTTGGGATGTCCAAAGCAGAGTTAGCCCGACGGGTGGGAATTGCGCCGGAATCAGTTCGACGTCTACTTTCAGCGGAGCTCGCCAACCCCACTCTGTCTACGGTCGTTTCCTTGGCCAAAGTCCTCGACCTCCACATCGTCGCCGTCAAGCGGCGCACCCGCAAGCAAATCGCGTAACTCAACCTCTCTATTCCATTGCCGTACGAAACAGCCCAAACCGAGATCAATCGAGTTGTCTCGGTATATCACTGGTATAATTAGTCCATGAGTTTCTCGACTGAACTTCGACAAAGGCGCGAACAAGCGGGCCTGACCCAGGCGCAGCTCGCTTCCTTGGCCGATACCAGCCAGTCTCGGTTGTCATCATACGAATCCGGCGCCAAGGTCCCTAACCCGCGAACGCGCGCTCGACTACTGGGAGCCGCCCGACCGTTGCCGGGCGACACCCTCGACAAGCATCGCGAGGATGTCAAGCGCTTGGCCGACCATTGTGGATTGAGCAATGTGAGAGTCTTTGGGTCTATAGCCCGCAACGAAGACGTCTACGTCAGTGACATCGACCTACTCGTGACGCCTCGAGAAGGCGCCTCGCTCTACAATTTGACGGAGTTCGCATTACTGGTTGAGGATCTCACGGGCTACCCAGTCGATGTGGTCAGTGACAGAGGTCGGGCCCCCGGCGACGTCATTCTCGCCGAGGCAATGGCGCTGTGAGTACGCCCCCGAAGGACGTCGATGGTCCCGGAGCAGAACCATTCGTTCGACGGCGAAATCCCGAGACTGTTTTCAATCTCTCCTC
>JABBNY010000213.1 GCA_019352095.1 Acidobacteriota bacterium | reverse complement strand
CCCGCTCGAGGCATACCACCAGAATACCATTCAAATCCTTAAGTAAACGGTATTGGGGCTAGAGAGGTGGCTTTGGACGATCGACAAGTCTGCGAAGTTCGTGGCGACGATTGGTCATCTGACTTGGTATAGACGCTGTGATCGGATTGCTCCAGATCCACGAGAGCGACCGGAGAATTCTGTTGCGGGGATATCGATGACAAATCGCCCATGGAAGTCGTCGGTCGTTCAACCTCGTCACCTCGGCGTGCGGCATGTCTGGCGTGTCGACCATCTGCGTGTTGCACGAGGCGTAGAGACTCCTTGGTCAATCGAACAAGGGATTAGTCGACGCGCCGACGTCATCGATTCGAGTGGCGGAACTCTGCTTGGGACTTTGACGACTGAGCCACGGTGCCACAAGTTGGGCCTTGTCATTGCTCTTCCGATCGTCATGCTGTTTTGAATCGGCATAGTCCTGTGGTGGCGTTATGCGCTGGGTCGGCAGAAACGCACTCAACTGATGGACAAGCGATAGCAGTTTTCCAAGTTGTGAACTGTAAAGCCAGCTTTCAACAAGATGCGACCAGAGGTAAGAGGTCGCCCTCGAGTCACCGCGATTGTCGCACCAAAGTCACGGGCCTGACGCAAGCGGGACAAGAGCACGGCTTGGTAACAGCCACGTGATCGAAATCTTGGCAATGTGACTGCGCCGTATAACCGTCCCACTTCGCCGTCGATTTTGCAGTAGCCAGTCGCAGCCGGCTGTCCACTTACATAGGCCACGAACTGAAACTCGTTGGACGTTTCGAGATTATGGAGAGTCTCACTGAGTCGAACGCCGATTGTCTGCTCGTCTGGTAACGATCTACCCCACCCTTCAGTTTCGACGGCAATGGCATCTCGGAGAGAACGCTGATCACAGACCAGTTCAACGCTTACCTCCGTCGAGGGAGAACCCTCTACGGCGTCGTCACCTAGATCGCGGGCCAAGATTTGGTAAGAGTCGCTGAGAACTCCGCCCCGAGCCCGCAAATACATCTCGGTGTCGAGAGGACGCGTTGCGCTCGAAACCCACCAATGGATCTCATCGAGGCCCCAGCCCTCAATCTCAGACGCCACCTCGTCGAACACGATGTTGAGTGGTCTCGACGTATTTGACCACACAACTTGAGCCGCCGGAAGCGTTGGCGAAAGAAAACGCTGCGGATAGCGAATGAGCCTGTATTCTCCTGTACGAACGTCAATGAAATCATCCGGCACGGATTCATCGTCAAGTGATGCGAGGGCAACCAGAATCTCTTGAGTGCTCCATTCTCTCATCACGACCTTCCTCCCTTCGCTACCGAGGTTCTACTTGTTGAGGTTTGCTCCCCTGGCGGGCGGCCGTCGCTTTCTGAGTTTACCGAGGGCTTCAAAGTGTCTCTGAGACATGGGTGCACTCATTGTAAAACAGCACCTGCGCTGACCTTGTGGGGCGAGCGAAATGCTGAGTTCGATGCAAGCGGTGATTGTCGATGCTGAAGGGTCGACTTGCACACTCCGAGTGGAGGTTTCAATCTTGGCTGAAGTCCAGCCGAGACACTCTTCTCTAAGGGGTGTCCTTCTGGAACGACGTGTGGAGAACCTCGCAAAGACGAATCACCCTGTGGTTGACTTGCATTCGTGATCATCACGGCGATTGCATTTGCTTTAGTTACCCTCATCGTCATTTTCCGAACGGTCGGGTTGCCGTCGACACCAGAGCGCGATGCGAGGGGATTGGGGGCTCGTTATAAGAGGCTCCGCGTGGCCTTCCATTCGACAATGTGGGGAGGGCCGGCGATCTTGATTCTCGGCGAATCAATCGGCTTGAAGTGGATCTATCACCTGGGAATCATCATCTGGATAATGGCGGGCCCATTGTTCTTGGGAGTGATCGTTGAGATTATCCGCAGTAAGCGACGAATTCGCGAAGGCCAAAGTGGATGAGGCGGAGGGAATTGAGCAATACGGAACATCGGGTGCGTTGCCTGAAGCTCCTATGACTGGCGAGTGGCCGGCCCAAATCAATAGGTTTGCAATCCTGCACTAGCGCAAGAGGTAGACAGTGTTGGTTCTGATCTCCGGCCCGTCGTGACAGGAATGCAACCTTCCACTGGAAACTTGTAGGCGCTCACGATCAACGCTGACGTGTTAGGAACTAAAAGTTCCGGTACATAACGTGAAGACCGACAAATCCGTATTCGGGATGACCGAACGCCTCGGGAACGGTAGTGAGGACCTCGAAGCCCAATTTCTTCCATAGGTGGACCGCTGGTTCGTTCGTCTCGACGACAGCGTTGAACTGCATACCACGGTAACCGCGGACTCGTGCCCACTCAATGGCGTAATTGCCCAGAGCCGTACCCACTCCTTTACCCTGCCGGGCCGGGTTGACCATGAAACTCGCTGTCGCAATGTGTGAACCCCGGCCTGGGCGGTTCGGTCCCATCTTGGCTGAACCCAGAACGATGTCCCCCTCGGACGCAACCACTGTGACGGCGGGCGACTTTTCCATCCACCACGGTCGTGCTTCTTCTAGAGAGAGATTCTCGGGGAACGCGTACGTCTTTCCCTCTTCAACCACTGCTCGGAATATCGGATAGATTTTCGGCCAGTCTTCGTCGTGCGCTTCGCGAATCTCCACAGTTTGAGATGGTACATGCTCTGGCGTCGAAGGCCCGACGCAACGGGATTGCAACCTTCCATTGGCGGCTCGATCTGACCAAGACCTGATTGGTTTCGTGGTCTGACTCGCAAAAACTGCGAACAAGCAAGGTGGCCGTCGACCTGACACTGGGTGAGTGGGAATTCATTAACTATTCAGGTACGACCGACGTAATCTTTGCTCCAAAGCCCATTGGCGGAAGAGTGAGGTGATGCAATGATCCTGCGAAACGCTGAGTACCGTATTACGTTCAGATCTGATGCCAATCGTTTCTACTTATACTTCGCCAAAGACGACAGCGGTTGGTATCAGATCACTTCGGCTGGTAATCGACATAAGGCGACAGCTGAACAGGTGCTCAATCACATCTTGCCAGCGCTGGCCAAGGTGAAGCCGGGGGTGAAGGTCACGGTCGAATACACGTCTGAAGGCACCCCGCTGGAGACCTAGCAGAATGACAACGCGGAAGGACTAATCCGGGCACATCACGACCAGTTGCTACCCGATTGGCTTCTCGGTGTTGGAGGGCCGACTTGCACAATCTCCGACTGGCGAGTTCAGGATTGGAATCGTCCACGTTTCGCCGCACGCCAAGTTCAACTTTCAACCGCTTCGGGGAAACAGTGACGATCAATAGGCGAAACGAAATGGTTCAGCACCGATTGGCTTGGAACCAGTCAGCGGCAAAGTCCACGAGCTTCGGCTGGTCAAGCAGGCGGGCAGTTGCTCCTCCCACCTTCCCAACTTGCTCAATGCCCGCTTGTCCGACGGCCGCTCCAACTTGGTCGAAGTCGTCCGTGTCGTAGTCCAAGGTGGCGTACCTAACCCACTGACGTTCGCCGTTAACAACAATCGGTGCACCTTGTTCGATGACCTGGCGAGCTCGATGAGTTCGATACTCGGCCAAATGAAGGGAGGAATTGCGGTCGTGACCAACGCCCAGCAAGAGAATGCGCGCATTGAGGTCGTAGAGGCGCGCGAGGGGAGAAAAGTTGTCGAAGCCGAACGCAAGTCTGTGGTCGGAGGTAATCGTCTTCGCATTGGGTCCCGCTGCACAGAACGAATGAACTGGGTGTGCACTCCGAGACGCTCCCGGCAGGTGCCGCACGACTTCAGGGATTGCCCCCATCTTCCTCGTGGTCGTAAGGTTCACATCAAAAGGTGGCATCGTCGCTCGGATGACCGGCCACCAGTCTTCGGGCACCGGAGGATTCTCCCATCGGCTTGGATCCGAGAGGTCGCCGGAGTGAGTCGGGACGACCAACGTGCCACCCGTGCCAATCACGTTGAGAAGTGCCAGAACGACAGCCTGCGCACCACCGACCACGTATCCGATTGACGATAAGGAACTGTGAACCAGAACGGTGTCTCCCTCAGATAAACCGAGGGCGCCCAAATCTGATGTCAGACCTTCTATTGTGAATGGTCCCGGACACTGGCCCGCATCGTGGCTCATTAGAAAATCCTAGGTGAGCGGTAGTTCGTCGCACTTGCTCTGACTCTCAATTGATTATCCTGTGGACGGCCCAAAGCAACAAGAGTGAATCTTGCATCAGCGCGTGTTCGTCTAGAGAGGTGGCTTTAGACGGTCGACAAGTCGGCGAAGATCTCGGCGACGGTTTGCAATCTGGCTTGGTATTGCAATTGTGATCGGATTGCTCCAGATCCACGAGAGTGAACGGAGGATTCTGTTACGGGGATATCTATGACGAATGGCCCATGGAAGTCGCCGGTTGTTTGACCTAATCACCCCTGCGCGCGGCATGTCTGGCATGTCCGCATTGTACGAGGCTGAGGGATTCTTTGGTCCATCGAACTGACGACTAGTCGAAGGGCCGACGTGAACCCGCACGCCAGCGAGAGTACTTCTCCACTCCGCGAAATTCTCGAAATTCATCGTCCCAGTAGCTTGGACCATGGAGTCGTCGAGACAGCAACCAATCAACCTACGGGGATTCGGCGTGATATCGCTCGCGCGGCGCGACCGACTG
>JABBNY010000212.1 GCA_019352095.1 Acidobacteriota bacterium | reverse complement strand
TACGACGCGCACGATCAGGTCCGCGACGGCGCCTGGGTCGCCGAACTCACCGGATGAAGCGCTGCAATCTTGCGCTCAAGGTTCTCCTCGGCATCGATGAAGATGGTCGGCTCGAAGTGGGTGGTCGAAGGTGTCTGGTAGAAGAGAATCCGCGATGATCGGCGTGCCGCCGAGACCGTGGCCACGGCAATGGCGCGATGGTCCTGGTGTGAGTCTTCGGGCGCATGTACGTACACCACGTCGGGTTTCACGAGTTCCATCACGTGTTCGATCACGTCAATGGTCGCCCTACCGGGATCAATCTCGGTGTCATTGAACCCACCCCAGAAGAGCTCCGCACCGAGAATCGACGCTGCAGCCTGCTGTTCCTTGAGTCTGGTGTCGCCCGTGAAGGTGCGCGAGCGCTGACCTGCGGTCATGACGAGCATGCTGGTGCGTTGGCCGGAAGCGCGATGCTTGAGTAGTGCCCCCGCACAACCCAATTCGATGTCGTCGGGGTGGCAACCTATCGCCAGCACACTGTGGATGGTCACAGTGACCTCCTTCTTCGTGCGGTGCGTGTCACGAAGATGACACCCACGACTATGCCGACACCAAGAGTGAGTAGCAGACTCAGACCCAGTGGGTCGACCGGTAGCGATGAACCAGCGCACTCAGTGCTATTGGCGGAAGCTGAGACCGTGTACCTATCCAACGTCCACGATACCGACGAAGACGTGACGGTCACGCTGAAGGCGTTTGTGAAGGTGCCTGAACTGAAGTCGGTCGGCTGCTCTCCGTTGTATGACGAAGGAGACACACGGTTGAACTTGGAGTCTGTCGGATGGTTGACCGGTCGACCCGTGTTGGTGTAGCCGAAGTACACGGTGTACTCGTTCTTGGAAGAGACGTCTACGCACGTCACCGTTGGGACGAGTGAACCTCGAGGAGCTGTATCGACCAGGATCGTCGCGCTCGTGTGACTCTCATTAGCGACAGCACCATTCACGTGAGCTGCGCCTGCGTTCATTGAGACACTGGTCACCGACGTGAGAGCGATGACGCACAACGTGACAACCAATTGCCTGAAACGAACTGGTCGACACCTTCGGCGTTGTGTCATCGTGCCCCTTTGCTATTGGATGTGGACTAAGTGTCATACTTTGAGAAAATAAGTGAGTCAACACCCCCATGCGTAACCACCTTGCACCCAATCGCGCCCCTTGACCAGAGCAATTGGACCCTTTCTTGAATTCTTTTCTGCGTGGATTCACCGACCTACTAGTGATCGAAGCCCTTTAGAACGTGGTGATCTCGGCGAGTCGGTCCACGTTCACGAAGCGGACTAGTGCATTTGCACTAGTCCATGAGACGAGCACGGAAGTCAAGAAATGCAACCACCTGATTCACTTACCAATCAACCGACGCACCCGCGCGCGATGCGAGTAGCTCCGAATCAGTCGCTGGTGGCGAGCGGAGACTTGGTCTCGCGTTGATCCAAAGAGCGTCCTGGTGGTTCGTGAACGCCCTAGAAGAGAGATTG
This sequence comes from Acidobacteriota bacterium, assembly GCA_019352095.1. Lineage (GTDB taxonomy): Bacteria > Actinomycetota > Acidimicrobiia > Acidimicrobiales > RAAP-2 > RAAP-2. The sequence goes on along the minus strand of JABBNY010000212.1, from coordinate 3,174 downwards.
TGGCTCGCTGGGTTCGATTAGTTCGGGGCCGTCGTTGCGGACCGAACCGACCGCGCGATCAACGCCGTAGTGCTGAAGAGTCCTACCGGCGCGGGACGAAGAAGTTGCATGCGTTCGTCGGGGCCGTACGTGTCGACATCGAGCCAGGTACGCACGTCTGACAGTGCCAGCACTACGGGCATGCGGTCGTGCAATTCATCCATGTCGTGACTCGGTGTGGTTGTGATGACCGTACAGGTACGAAGCAGCGCGGTCTCGCTCGGCGCGTCAGGGTCTCGCCAGTGCTCGTAGAGTCCCGCCAGGACTAGGGGTTCACCATCCACGCGTGTGAAGTAGTGTGGTTGCTTTTCTCGACCGCTGCGGTGATCCCATTCGTAGAAGCCATCGATGGGCAGCGCGCAGGGTCGCTTTGCGAAGGCGCTACGAAATGAGGGCTTCTCGGCGACGGTCTCGGCGCGCGCGTTGAAGAGTCGATTGGCGATCGAGGGGTCCTTGGACCAACTGGGAATGAGGCCCCAACGGTAGCGGTCAAGCACGCGTACGTCATCATGTTGGGTCACTCCGAAAAGTCGACGCTGAGGACCGATATTCCAACTGGGGTGACCTTCGGGGTCGATGCCGGCTGCGAGTTGCGCGTCGAGGAGTTTGGCGAGCCGAGCTGGTGGGCTGAAGAGAGCAATGCGACCGCACATGGTGTCCTTTCTACCTTGGCCAAAGCCCAGGTGCCCGTTCAAAGTATGCAAGGCCCCAAAGGGCTAATCCAGGCCATTGGCGCACGTCACTACGAGTGACTACTCTTACGAACATATGTTCGCTTTTTCACCCACACGCCCCTCACTTTCACAGGATTTGGTGTCCTCTTTTCGACCAGTCACGCTTGCGAAGAGCCGCATGTTGCCGCTGGGGGAACCCTGGAGCGCCCTGGTGCCTGGTGGCGGGCTACGTCGTGGTTCGACGGTCCTGGTCCAGGCTCCGCCGGGTTCTGGCGGTCTCAGTCTCGCCCTCAGTCTCGTCACCGAGTCCAGTGCCCAGGGGCATTGGTGCGCGGTGGTGGGTGTGGATGATCCCGGCGTGGTTGCGATTGCCGACCTCGGAGTGGACCTGCGTCGAGTGTTATTCGTACCTCGTCCTCGCGGCGCGTGGGCCGAATCGGCGGCGGACCTGCTCGATGGTGTGGACCTCTTGGTGGTGCGTGCTCCCTCACGCGCGTCACACGGCGTCGCCCGTCGCTTGGTGGATCGCGTACGAGAACGCGGCACCGTGTTGATCACACTCTGTGAGCCGAGCGCACCGTGGCCATTACCGGTGGATCTCTCGTTCGACATAACCCGGTCCGAGTGGGCGACCTCAGCGCGCCTCGACGCTCGCTATCTCACCGTGCGGGTCGGGGGACGTGGTGAGGCTCAGCGCAGTGGTGAACACATTGTGGTGTTACCGAATCGAAGAGGTCGAGCGGCGGCGGGCTAGTGGAACGACTCCTCGCTCTTTGGATCGAGACGCTTGGCGAAGAGAGACCCGACGGATCAACGCTGCGTGACTATCTCGCGGTACTCGACGCGTTGATGGTGCTCTGTCCTTTCACCGAACCGGTGCGACTCGGACTCCTTGTGCTACCCGTGCGTGCACCCAGCCGATTCTTCGGTGGCGAGACGGCGGTACTCGACGCCGTTCGTCAGAACGTTCGTGACCTCATTGGCTGTGAGCCGTCACTCGGTGTCGCCGATGGCCTCTTCTGTGCGGAACTCGCGGCGCGTGAGGGGGTGGTGTTGCCCGTAGGCGGGACTGAACCGTTCCGTCGTTCGCAACCGATCAGTGTTCTGGGTCGAAAGGATCTCACGACCACGTGTCGACGTTTGGGTCTACATACAGTCGGATCGTTCGCGGATCTGTCGCCAGCTCATGTAGCCGAGCGATTTCCTACGCCGGTCCTTGAATTACATCGCGTCGCTCGAGGAGAGCTGGGCGAGCTGAAGACTCAGCGTGATGCAACACTCGCGCGACGTCTTCGTATGGAACGTGGTGAGACTGCGGCGGCGTCTGAGCAGATGGGGTTCTTCGGCCAGCGCGGAGCCGGGGATGACCGGGCGCAGGCGGCGGCGTATCGAGTGCGTCAGCGCTTGGGAGTTGACGCAGTGATGGTCGCATCGCTTCGCGGGGGTCGGGCCCCTGAAGATCGCGCATCGCTCGTGCCCTTCGGGTCCCCCGAATTCCCAATGGGGGAGGCTGCGCCGTGGCCTGGTCAACTTCGCGCACCCGCACCCGCAATGACGCTGCGCCATCGAGTGGCGGTACAACTGATCGATCAGGGTGGTGAGCCCGTTCGCATGGGATCGCGAGGACTTTTGAGTGCAGAACCAAGGTCGCTGCTCTTCTCGAACCACGTTCGCCACGAGGTCGTGTGGCACGCGGGTCCCTGGCCATTGGTTGAGCGTTGGTGGGCGATTGACCGTCGTCGTGCTCACGTGCAGGTAGTGCTCGCCCACGGTGAGGCGGTACTGCTCGTGGCGGAACTCGATCGTTGGTGGATCGTTGGAGTGTACGACTGATGGCGGTGTACGGAGAACTCCACGCCCACTCCGGGTTCAGTTTCCTCGACGGCGCGAGTGATCCTGAGGAACTCGTGAGCGAAGCGGCCCGTTTGGGTCTCACGGGCTTGGCCCTCACCGATCATCACGGTCTCTACGGCGTGGTGCGCTTCGCCGAGGCGGCGCGTGCCCTCGGGGTCGCAACTGTGTTCGGGGCTGAGTTGACCCTCGATGGACACGATGATCGAGTTGGGGTGCCCGACCCCAGCGGGGATCATCTTGTGGTCCTCGCTCGGTCGCCAGAGGGTTATCGCCGTCTGGCGACGATGTTGGGCGAGGCGCATCTCGCGCGCGGAGAGAAGGGGGCACCGCGGTTCACGCTCGAAGAAGTCGCGCGCTCCGCCGGTGAGTGGCTGGTGCTGACGGGGTGTCGCAAGGGACCAATGACACGTGCGCTGATGCGTGAGGGCCCGCGTAGTGCCGATCGGGAACTCGCGCGTCTCATCGAGGCCTTCGGCCGTGAGAACGTTGCGGTGGAACTGTGGGATCACGGTGGATTCGATGACGTGGCGCGCAATGACGTGCTCGCTCAACTCGCGGTGCTGCTGATGAATCGGCGGCGTTGAGGATGCGTTCGAGACGGACGATG
>JABBNY010000211.1 GCA_019352095.1 Acidobacteriota bacterium | reverse complement strand
GGATCGACACCTGGTACTCCGAGAGGATCTCGAGGAGCAGCGCCTCGGTCTCGAGTTCGACACGGTCCACTTCGTCGATCAAGAGCACGACCGGGTCCGTCGCCGAGATCGCCTCGAGGAGCGGTCGCGTCAACAAGAACTCCTCGGCGAAGATGTCCTCTTCGAGATGTGACCAGTCCTCGGCCGACCCCTCGGGCCGGCCCGCTTGGATGCGCAGCAACTGCTTTCGGTAGTTCCATTCGTAGAGCGCCTTGGACTCGTCGAGTCCTTCATAACACTGCAGTCGGATCAGGCGCGCGCCCACCGAGTCCGCAACCGCCTTGGCGAGAGCGGTCTTGCCGGTACCGGCGGGACCCTCCACGAGCACCGGCTTGGCGAGACGATCCGCGAGGTACGTCACCGACGCGATGGCGTCGTCGCTCAGGTAATCGTGCTCGGCCAGCTTGTCCTTTACTTCGTGCGGCGAGCTGAAACGAGGTGGTGGCACGTGCAAGAGGCCCAGTCGCTGGGCTAGCTCTTCTCGTGGGTCAAGTGCACTCATCGAATCTGTCCCTCTCCTCGTACCACCCATTTCAAGCACGTCAGCTCTCGAAGTCCCATCGGACCGCGAGCGTGGAGCTTCTGGGTGGAGATACCAACCTCGCCACCCAGACCCAACTCACCGCCGTCAATGAACCTCGTTGACGCGTTCACCAGCACCGCCGCGGCGTCGACACGACGAATCCACGCCTCGGCGTTCTCATGGTCCTCGCTCACGATCGCCTCACTGTGGCCGGTGCCGTAGGTCGCGACGTGCGCCACCGCTTCGTCGAGTGATGACACGACCTTCACCGCGAGGATCATGTCGAGGAATTCGTTCTCGAAATCCTCACGCGTGGCGACGCGAGCGTCGGGCAGCACCACGCGTGCGCGCTCGTCAGCGCGAAGCTCCACCTCGGGAATCGCTCGAGCGAGTTCGGGGAGGAAAGCGTCGGCGACCTTCTGGTGCACGAGGACCGTCTCGGCGGCATTACACACGCCCGGACGAGACGTCTTCGCGTTCTTCACAATGGCCACCGCCTTGGCGAGGTCGGCGAATTCGTCGACGTAGACGTGGCAGTTGCCGTCCCCGTCGAGGACGTAGGGCACCCGGGCGTGCTCGCGCATCGCCGCGATCAGACTGGGTCCGCCGCGAGGGATGAGACAGTCCAGTACCGAGGTCATCTGCATGAACGCGGTCGCGGTTTCGTGGGAGGGGTCGCGCACGAGCGCCACGGCGTCCTCGGGCAGTCCCTCGGCAACGAGTGCTTCGCGCCACAGCTCAACAATGAAGGCGTTGGTGCGCATCGCCGAGGACGAACCGCGCAGGTACGCGGCGTTCCCGCTTCGAATGCACAGCCCCGCCACGTCGCTCGTCACGTTGGGCCGGTTCTCATAGACCACCCCGATCACGCCCAGTGGCACACGAACTCGCTCGACACGCAGTCCGTTGGGTCGCACGTCTTGATCGCAGACCTCGAACAATGGATCTGGCACACCGGCGATCTCGCGCAGTGCCTGGGACATGGCGGCCACCCTGGCCTCGTTAAGCGTCAGACGATCGCGACCCGGGCCGGATTCTTCGTACGCCGCGACCTCGTCGGCGTTGACGCCCAGTAGTTCGGGCATGGTCGCGTCGAGACGCTCGGCCACCCGCAGTAGTACCGCACGACGCTGGTCATTGGTGGCTTGGGCCAGCGAGCGGGCCGCACGGCGCACGAGTTCCCCCTGCACCGATAATTCGCTCGTTGTCATCCCTTAAGCGTAACGGAGCCGTTAGGCCCGTCGAAGCAGCACCAGGTCATCACGATGTACAACCACGTCCTCACCCTCACTGAAGCCCTCGGAACTTACCCGGGTGAGACCCTTCGCTACCACCTGACCATCGAGAGACTTGATCTCGACGGCGTCACCCTCGGCGAAGTCACCCTCGTGGGACTCGACGCCCACGCGCAACAGACTGCGCCCGTGGTGCTCGAGTGCTTCGAGGGCGCCATTGTTGATGCTGAGCGAGCCGTGACTTGCAACGGCGAAGGCGATCCAGGACTTTCGTGCCGAAAGACGCTCACTTCGAGGGTGAAACGTTGTACCGAATCCCGTCTTCTCGCTGAGGGCCTTACGCAGGGATTTGGCAGCGCGCGCGGGAGCGATGACCGTCGTTATCCCCGACCACGTGGCCATTCGCGCCGCGGCCAACTTCGAGGCCATGCCACCGCTGCCCACGTTCGAGTGACTCCTGCCCGCGATGCCCACCAGATCCGCATCAATCGCGCTGACCTCTTCGATGAGCGTGGCCGAAGGGTCCAGGCGAGGGTCTGCGGTGAGCAGACCCTCGGTGTCGGTGAGCAACACCAGATGTGATGCGCCGACCAGATTTGCCACGAGGGCCGCGAGTCGGTCATTGTCGCCGAAGCGGATCTCTTCGTCGGCCACGGCGTCATTCTCGTTGACGATGGCCACGACCCCGAGACCCTGGAGGGACTCGAGGGTGCCGCGCGCGTGCAGGTACTGACCGCGATGCGAGAAATCGAGGGGGGCGAGCAGCACTTGGCCGACCGCGGTGTCGAGCTCACCAAAGGCGTTGCGCCACGCGTGCATCAAGAGCGGCTGGCCGACGGCCGAGACCGCCTGGAGGGTCATCGCGTCGGTCGGACGGGGTCGGCCCTCTCCCACTTCGGCCCAACCGGCCGTGATGGCGCCCGACGTCACCACCACGACGTTCCAGCCCTCGTCTCGAAGGTGCACGACGTCGTCGGCGATGTTCACCAAGACCTCGTAATCAACGCCACCCGTGGCGTCGGTGACCGAGGTCGTACCCACCTTGACGACGACGCTACGCGTTGTCATCGCTGTCGCCCAGGTCGAGTCGTCCGTGGCGTGCGAGCCGTTCACGACGCGTCGCACGGTGGTGATCGCCACGGTCCAAGCCCGCACCAACCTCATCGCGCCACCATTCGAATGAGAGTGGTCCAATGCTCACCAGGTCGCCGTCGTGCACGCCCGCTCTGGTGAGCAGACGGTCAACGCCCAGCGCACGTAGGCGTCGAACTATCTCGGCGAGGGCCTCGTCATCGGTGAGGTCCTGGAAGCGCACAGCGCGAAGCGCCGGTCGACCCTCGACGCGCCACGCGCTGTCACCGTCGCGCGTCACGTGGACCTCGTCGGGAAGCGGCTTGTGGATCACCACTGTGTGGTCGAGCTCGGCCTCCTCTTCCTGGCGAACCTGGACGACGAGTTGGGCCAGTTGTGCCACGAGCGCGTCGATGCCCTCACCCGTCACCGACGAGATGGTCGCGACGTCGGAAAGGTCACTCGTGGCGACGTCGCCCTTGGAGCCAACGACGATGCGGGGCCGCTCGAGTAGGTCGGCTTGATAATTACCCAATTCGCGAAGAAGTATCTCCAGCTGGTCATCGGGCGACATCGGGGCGAGTTCTGACAGGTCGAGCAGTACGCACAACACGCGGGCTCGCTCGACGTGACGCAGGAAATCGTGTCCGAGACCACGCCCCTGCGCGGCGCCCTCGATCAGTCCAGGGATGTCGGCCATCACGAACTCGGTGGCGTCCTGGGGACGACCCGAGCGTGCGCCAACGCGCACGACGCCGAGATTCGGCACCAACGTCGTGAAGGGGTAGTCGGCGATCTTCGGCCGCGCGGCTGACACCCGGGAGATGAGTGTGGACTTTCCGACGTTAGGAAAGCCAATGAGCGCCACGTCCGCTTGCAGTTTTAGTTCCAGGTTGTACCAGCGCTCCTGGCCGACTTCACCCTGCTCGGCAAACGCCGGCGCGCGTCGCTTGTTGGAGAGGAAGCGGGCGTTCCCCTGTCCACCGAGCCCCCCCTCGGCGGCGAGCCAGCGGTCGCCCGGTCCGGCCAAGTCCACGAGGACCTTGCCGTCCTGGTCGTGCACAATCGTGCCCACGGGCACCGTCACGGTGACGTCCTTACCCCGTGAGCCGTGCTGGCGCTTGGACGTACCGTGCTGTCCGTCGCTCGCGCGACGAAACGGATGGTCTCTGAATCCAAGGAGCGATGCCTGGTTGTGGTCCGCCACGATCCAGACGTCGCCACCTTTTCCGCCATCGCCGCCATCGGGGCCACCCTTGGCGACGTGGGCTTCGCGGCGAAAACTGACGCATCCGGCACCTCCATCACCCGCTTTTGCGTGGAGTTGGGCGGAATCGACGAAGGTAGACACCCCTGTATCCTACGGCCAGGCCTTGGTTAGCCGACGAGCTCGCTCAACGCGTCTCGAAACACAACCCCGTGTCGTGCAACCTGGCTCGCCGTGGTCGCTGGACACATGAGGGCCATGTTGTGAAATGGCGTCAACAAGATGCCACGATTCACGCAGTAGAGATGCAGGTAATCCTCTAGTTGCACGTCGGCGCTCTTGAGTGAGTCTCCACCGTTTCGAGGAGCGGGTGACGCGAAGCGGTATTCACAACGAGCCCCGAGTTGAATGATCGACCACGGAAGAGCGAATGCGTCGATGCTCGCCTGCACGTCGGCGGTGAAGGCCGTGGCCAATTCCTCCATTGGTCCAAAGGCGTCGTCGGTGAGGACATTACCGAGCACCGCACGCATCGCGGTGAGGCTCAGCGCATTACCCGCGAGCGTGCCCCCCACTCCCCCGACGTCCACAATGTCCGCCAGGTCCGCGCCGCTCGCGACCGCCGCGAGCACCCGGTCCGCCAGGTCCTGGCTCAGTCCATAGGCG
>JABBNY010000210.1 GCA_019352095.1 Acidobacteriota bacterium | reverse complement strand
CACTCGGTGCGACACGCATCGACTCCAACTGCGTCGCCGGGAATTTCGACCAGCCGAACGTCTTGAAGTAACCGTCGAGATTCTTCAGAAGGTGGTCCTTCACCAGACCGTTCAGCTGAGGCATGCGCATGATGTCGGGTGGGTTCGGTCCCGCCAACAGCAGGGGCGCATCGCGTGTGATGGTCGCGAACTGGTCCTCGCGAATCTTCCACGTCACGCTGGGATATTGCTTGGTGAACAACTGTGTGAGATCGATCGGGTCTGGGAACCCGGTCTCGAAGTACGCATTCATTGTGACGGGCTTCGTACCGCAGTTCGCAGCAAAGCTCGCCGCCGACGCGGCGGCTTGAGCCCCCATGGGCGCAACCGCCACCAGACTCGCCGCCACCAGACCAGCGGCGAGAGCCGCCTGGCCACCGAGACGAACCGGCCGGCGCCTCTTCGTGCGCCTCTGGCCACTCGAAAGATTTCCTTCTTGCATTGTTCCCTCCCTATATGTGCACAGCGAAGAGAACAATGAGGACCAGAGATGGACAACCCTGCGGCAATCCAAACCGGTCCCGGCCCCCCCGTCGTGCAACCCCCGTGGAGCTAAATCGTATTAGCTCCACGGTGAGTGTACATATCGACCCTCTCGCTGTCAAGAAAGATAGGGCATAATCCACGCACTTGTAATACGCTCAAGATACATTTGACGATGGTCGCAATACAGAAAGGCTTCGTCTCGTGCACGCAACACTGAGCGAGCGGAACCCCCCTGGGCCTAGTCCTAGCGCAATGGGGTCTCGGGCATCGAGCCCGAGGGACTTGATGCGCCACGATCGAGGACAATTTTGACACGACGCGTCACGCTCGCGGAGGTTGCGAGAATAGCGAAGGTGTCCCAAACGACCGCCTCATTTGTCCTAACTGGCAGGCGCGAAGAAATGAGGATCTCTACTCAAGTGGAGGCTCGCGTCCTCGCTGCGGTCAAGGAAACCGGCTACCGTCCAAGTGCGGTATCGCGCAGTCTGCGCACTGGGACGACGAACACGATTGCCTTCGTATCTGACACAGTCGCGACGACGCCATTTGCTGGTCACTCGATTTGGGGCGCCCTCGATGCTTCACGCGAACGTGGCCATTTGTTGGTCATCGCGGAGACCGAAGGAGATCCTGAGCTTGAGCGTGAGCTCATCGAAGCGATGCACGACCGCAATGTGTACGGGATCATCCTTGCATCGATGTACACGCGAGAGATCACTGTTCCTGAAGGGTTGTTACATGGACGTAGTGTTCTTCTCAATGCAGTCCCATCGCGAAGGTCATCGGTGCCGTCGGTCCTGCCGGACGAACATGAAGCTGGACGTACCGCAGCGCGCGCGATTATAAGTGCGGGGTACACCGAAGGAATCTACCTAGTGGGCGCCGATCCAAAGACAAATCGCTACCCCAAACATAGCCTTGCCGCTGTCCGACGCTTGGAGGGAATCAAAGAAGTGATGGACGATGCGGGCATTCAGCTGGCCGGTGGCATCGGACTATCGCAATGGCAACCGACTGATGGGTTCGACGCGACATTGAAGATCCTCAAGAGAAGAATCGCTCCCCAAGCTCTGATCTGTTTCAACGATCGCCTGTCAGTGGGGACGTATCAAGCGCTACAGTCGATGAACATTAACGTACCAGACGATGTCTCGGTGGTGTCATTCGACGACGAGCCTGTCGCATCCTGGCTTAGGCCGAAGTTGACATCTGTCGCACTTCCCCATTACGACCTCGGCCGAAAGGCAATCGAGGTCCTCTTTGATGAGGACGCTAGTGGTGCCGATGTGCCCGCCAAGACCCACTTCGTCTCGATGCCGCTTCGCGAGCGCGATTCAATTTGCAAAGTCAAGATCAAGAATTAGGTCACATTCGACAAAGGTGTGATTGCCTGGAAGTGTTTTGGCGTAAGCAGGAAGACTTTCATCGTGGCGATAGCCCGCGAGCAATTTCCGAGAAGTATCATCTTGCCACGCCAGGACATTGATTTTGACCGGCCAGCTCCGTCCAACGGAAGAAAACCCAGCGTGAGGTGGAAAATTCAATCTTAAGGCGTGAGCCATGTGACGGGACCCCGGCGCCGAACCCGGAGGTCTCGTAGCGGTCCCGGATGGAGAGGCGCAGTGACCCACTTTGCGATCAAGCGACGGTCATCAAGTGTGCACGTGAGGTCAAGTCGGTGTGGCGATTCAATGAAGATCAAGGAGATCTTCAGCGATCTCGGGTCAGGCCATCCACCGCTGCAAAAGATCGGCTGTGCCACACCGTTCGAGTAGCAGCGACTCCACTCGTTGGCCAACCGCATGTCTAACGTCCAATCGCGTTCCGTCAGTACCAAGTTCCATTCATGAGCAGCTGGCGAGACTTTCAGGCTCTCTATGGTCGGCTGCTCCAGCCATGAATCAAGGACCGGTCGAAAGACCGCCTCCGCCCAGTTGTCCGCATCACGCGGGGGCTCGAGTCGGGCCCCGGACGTTACCAACGCGAGGCTCGCCATACGCTCCTGCAGCCGTCTATCGCCCGCGAAGTCTTCGACGACCTCACCATTCTTGAATGACGGAAGTAGCTCGTTCCACACGGCGTCCAATATGGGTTGCGTCTCAGTGCTCTGTCCCGTCATCGCGATGACCGCGTCAAACTCGGGCAGGATGAGGCAAAACTGACCAAATGCGCCATCAGCCCGGTAACCGTGACTTGACTTCCAGAACTGATAGCCGTAGCCCAGCTTGGAATCAGCACCCGTCTCGGCGGCCGGGTCGTCGGTATCGGTACCAACCTGTTCACGCGACGCCTGCTCGATCCAGGCGGACGACAAAATCTGTCGACCATGCCAAGATCCATCGTTCAGATAGAGCTGTCCGAGGCGCGCAACTGTCTCCGTAGTGGCGTGAAGACCCGAGAAACCTAGGTCTTGTCCTTGAGGGTGCCCCCACCACTCGATCGGACCCGCCCCAATAGGATCAAGAACTCGACTTCGCAAATATTGGGTTACCGACTGACCAGTGACACGCTGAACGATCGCGGCCAAGGTGTACGAAGCAGACTGATTGTACCGAAAGATCGAGCCCGGGTCGCGCTCGGGCTGGAGGCGTAGAAAACCAAGAACTGGGTGTTCCGGATCAGAAGCCAGAACTTCCGGCCACGTATCCTCGAGGTGGCCACTCGCCATCGCAGCAATGTGACGGATGCGCATGGAACGAGACCGCGGATCACCAATCTGATCATCTAACTCAGGGAAGTGCGCGACGATTGGATCGTCGAGATCAAGAAGTCCGTCATCTACGGCGAGCCCAAGTGCCGTGGAGGTGAAGCTCTTGCTGACTGAGTACAAGAGTTGTAACTGATCTGTCGTGTAGGGCCACCACCACCCTGCAACGATGACCGAACCATGGCGCAGAATCATCAAACTATGCGCCTCTACACCTGGCAATGACTCCAGCGAATCCAGGAAGGATTCGATCCCCCGCGCCTCTACGCCTTCTTCCGAAGGCGAGCTTGTAGCCAGCCCGTTCGTGCCAAAAGATTCCATCTCAATTCCCTACTTGAGCCAACTGTGCATTATCACGAATCACCACACATGTCGCGCTCTGCTCGTTCTGAGAACTCCAAGGTTTCGCCGACATTTCGCTTGGGAATGTGACGACAATTCCCGCGCTCGACCTACTCTCGTTGCAACCAACCCGCCGCCCGGTCCGATTCGATCTCATCAGATTCATGAGTCAATCATCTGGTCGGTGACTATTGCGAGCCCTCCGTCGCCGGTTGGCTTGATGGACAAGGGGTCCGTCAGCTCACCAACGAAATCGATTTCGTTGTCACCACCAAACGCCATGAACTCAAGTCCACCGATGCCCCGGTCTAGCACTTTGCCGGAATATAGTACGCCGAGCCCACTATTTGAAGCCGTGACCGGATGGTCGGCGGCTGTGTAGGGACCGTCCAAATCCTTGGCGGAAAGCACGAAAGTACCTCCAAGGCCGCGTGCGCCAATTCTCTCGACGCGTTCGATCGAGTGGTCTTCAGCGTGGCAGCTAAAGAGAATTTTGCATCCATCGTCGTCCATGATCAGTTGCGGAACCTCAACTTGGGCGAACTCCCCGGGCTCTGTGATTGGTGACAACACCTCCCAATTCACGAAATCGAGCGATCTAGCGTGAGCGATGACGCCAGCACCGTCTGGAGGTCCCAAAGGTGAACGCGCCGTCATTAGCACGTGGAAATAGCCGTCTTCTGGATAACGGAAAAGATAGGGGTCGCGCCAGGACTGATCACGCCAGCGGTCCAAATCGAGGAGCTCATACCATCTCGGGTCGGCTTCGAGCACCGGATTCGCTTCATGCTTAGACCAGTGAACGAGGTCGTCGGAGGTGGCAAGACCAATTCTCTGAATGAGACCTTTCTCGACGCTGCTAATGCCGGTGTACAACATGTACCAACAGCCCCCGTGCTCGATGACACTGCCTGTCCACGTTGCAAGATCATCCCAACTGCCGGGAGGCCCCGGGTGAAGGGCGTCTGGAAGTATTTGCCACTCGCGACAGTCGAGCGATACGGCGTGTCCAATAGAGGCATTGTGATGCCGAAGGACGGGATCGCTGAGCGCGCGGGGCGCCTGGAGGTAGAAGATGTGCCACTCACTGTCGCGACGGGCAAACCAAAAGTCCCATACCCATTTGTCGGGCAATCGGAGCGTCATCTCTTCCACCTCTCGGAGTCAAGTACCTCGAACATCTCTCTCCCTA
>JABBNY010000209.1 GCA_019352095.1 Acidobacteriota bacterium | reverse complement strand
CAATTCTCCAAGGTTTGCCCCCTTGCCGCCCACGAGCGGATTATCAGCAAGCCGAATGTCCTTGAACCAACGTACAAACTCCATCGTGACCTCACTCGCTCGCCACCGCTATCCCCTCAGCAGTATGGCGTCCGCACTTGAAGATTGCTAGGGCAAAAGGTCCTTGACCCTGTTTCTAAACAGGGAAAATACCAACAGCCGTCAGTGTGAGATGTGACGTCGTCGAACTAGGCGAACATCACTTGTCGTAGGCCACGTTTCGAATCGAGCCCAGTCCGGAGATGGCGGTCTCGATGAGGTCCCCCGACTTCAGAAAGACCGGTGGATGCTGTCCCTGGCCAACGCCGTGGGGGCTTCCGGTGAAAATGAGGTCGCCCGGTTGCAGTTCGCATATCGACGACAGATACGCAATGAGTTCGGGCACGCTAAAGACCATGTCACCAGTCGTTGAATCTTGGAAACGGTGTCCGTTAACGTCGCACGTCACCCGTAGATCATTGGGGTCAGCGATCTCGTCACGTGTTGTTATCCAGGGTCCAACTGGCGCGAAGTTCTTGTGCGACTTTCCGAGCGAAAATTGGGCGGGGGTGCCGCGTAATTGCAGGTCTCGATCGCTGAAATCCTGGCCGACGCAGTAGCCGGCGACGTACGAGAGCGCAGTCTCCACTGGGATGTGACGTCCACGTTTTCCCACCACGACAACGAGTTCAGCTTCCCAGTCCGTGCTCGAAGACGGCACCGGGATTATGGCGTTTGCACCGGCGAGTGCTGATGCAAACTTGGTGAACACCATGGGGGTGACGGGGGGCGTGAGTCCCATTTCTGCTGCGTGTGCCCGATAGTTCACACCAATGGCAAAAATCTGGCTGGGCGTGGTGACCACCGGTCCCAGGTGCGGGTCGCGCAAAACCTCTTGGGGCCGAAGTGACTCAGTAACGGACGGGGATGTCGTTTCGAACCACGCCGCTAGATCATCGATGCACGAGATGAGACGATCAACGTCATGCGTGAATGCGCCGTTCGAGGCCCTTTCAACGTCGATGAGCCCAGCGTCGGTAACGATGGTGGCCCGTCCATTGAGATTTGCTACACGCATGCTTCAACCTTTCGCGTCGAACTCGGTGGTGGGTCAACGATAGTGGAGCTTTGTGGGGACCCTGTTAGAGCCGAGGTAGCCATGAGGTGACGCGATTAAATTGGAGAGACGTCTCCAAACTTAGGAATCTTCATGTCGTTGCTCTTCAGTCCCCTCAGCTTGCGTGAGGTAAATTTCTCAAACCGTGCGTGGGTGAGTTCCATGTGTCAATACTCCGCTAAAGATGGTGTGGTTGGCGATTGGCATCTGGTTCATCTTGGCGCCTTCGCGACGGGCGGTGCGGGACTGGTAATGGCCGAGGCCTCGGCGGTGACCCCCGAGGGTCGGATTTCCATTCACTGTCCAGGATTGTGGAATGACGTGCAGGTCGACGCTTGGTCGCGAGTCACTCGCTTTGTCCACTCTCAGGGCACCAAGATCGGTATTCAGTTGGCCCACGCTGGTCGAAAGGGTTCGACAATGGCGCCGTGGGAAGATTACCTGATCGCAACGCCAGAAGAGGGAGGGTGGTTCACCGACGCACCGAGTCCGATCGCCTTTGAAGGCTATCCAGTGCCTCGACAACTCTCGAGTGCGCAAATCACCGAGCTGATCGAATCATTCGCGAACGGCGCGCGTAGGGCGACGGCCGCGGGCTTTGATGTGGTGGAAATTCACGCGGCGCATGGTTACTTGCTGCATCAGTTTCTTTCGCCGCTTTCGAATCAGCGCACCGATGTCTACGGCGGCACGTTCGAAAATCGAGTGCGCTTTCTGTGCGAAGTGGTTGATGCGGTTCGCGAAGCGATCTCTCCCGCGACGCCACTGTTCGTGAGGATATCTGCGACCGACTACGCCCCAGGGGGCTGGGATCTTGATGAGTCCGTCCAGCTCGCGCGGGTGCTCAAGACAATGGGTGTCGACCTCATCGACGTGTCGTCAGGGGGAAACATCGCCGGCGTTCAAATACCCGTGGCGCCGGGTTACCAGGTACCCTTCGCGCAAAGGATCCGCGACGAGGTCAACGTCCCTACGAGCGCCGTTGGCCTCATCACCGAACCGCTCCAGGCCGAAGGAATCCTAGATTCGGGCCAAGCGGACGCCACAATGATGGCCCGCGCGATGCTACGAAATCCCCGATGGGCGCTGCATGCGGCCGAAGAACTGGGCGACTTTATTGCCTGGCCACCCCAATTTGAACGGGCTCGCACCCTCCATCGCTCGTAGAGACACCGTTGCGCGAAGTCTCCTCGGTAAGATGGAGTGCTAAAGGTCGGCCTGAGAACCGGCGTTCGCGATTGAAAAGGCGCGAAAAGAGAAATGCCAAGAGAGGGTGATTCCAGCCGTTGGTTGGACACAGTATGGAGAAGAAGGATCCCTTCGTCTTACGCCACCTTGCTGACTTACAGCCAGAGTTGTGGTGGCTTGATTCAGATCCACTCGAACCCGCGTCACATTCGGCGTTGATTGGGGACATCGGCGCAGACCTGTGCGTGATCGGGGCGGGATATACCGGCTTATGGACGGCGCTGCTTGCGAAAGAGCGTGATCCTGAGCGGACCGTCGTTGTGGTCGAACAGTACGAGACCGGCGCAGGTGCCTCGGGAAGGAATGGCGGCTTTTGCTCGTCATCGTTGACCCACGGGTTCGCCAACGGCATGGCACGATTTGCGCACGAGATGGCCACCATCGAGCGACTTGGTCGTGAGAATCTCGATCAGATCGAAGAGACCGTCCGTCGTTATGACATCGAGTGCGATTGGGAGCGAACGGGGGAACTGCGCGTCGCCGTTGCTCCATGGCAATTCAAAGACATGGCCGAAGAGGCTCGACTGCGTAATGAGATGGGTGACAACGTCGTCGTGTTGGACCGTGAAGAGGTCCAAGCGCGCGTGCATTCGCCGCTCTACGTGGGTGCCCTTTTTGACAGCGACGGTACGGCGCTCGTGGATCCCGCACGATTGGTATGGGGATTGGAGAAGGCGTGCCTTTCGCTCGGCGTGAAGATCTTCGAGAACTCAAAGGTTGAGTGGCTCGAAGACGTGGATGATGCGGTACGCGTGCATACGCCCTATGGCGCGGTCACTGCCGGACGCGTGGCATTGGCGACTAACGTCTTTCCTTCGCTCATCCGTAAAGCGCGCAAGTACGTCGTGCCGGTGTTCGATTATCAAATCGTCACCGAGCCCCTGACCCCCGAGCAATTGGAGAGCATTGGTTGGAAGGGACGTGAGGGCATCGCCGACGCCGGTAATCAATTCCACTATTACCGCCTGACACAAGACGGGTCGATCCTGTGGGGCGGCTACGACGCGATCTACAATTTCCGGGGCAAGGTCCAACGCAATTACGAATTCAATGCCGAAACGTACGCGACGCTCGCCGCCCATTTCCTAAAGACCTTCCCCCAACTAGCGGGCATCAAGTTCACCCACGCATGGGGAGGAGCCATTGACACCTGCACCCGGTTCTCACCGTTTTGGGGGACGTCTCACCGGGGCAAGGTCGCCTACGTACTGGGCTTCACGGGACTCGGCGTGGCGTCGACGCGCTTTGGGGCCGCGACGATGCTCGACCTTCTCGACGGATTGCAGACCGAGCGCACCACGCTGTCGATGGTGCAAAAGAAACCACTCCCCTTCCCGCCGGAACCCTTTCGCTGGATCTTCATTCGCTTGACACAATCCGCGATCAAGAAGGCTGATGCGCGTGAGGGCAAGCGGAACCTGTGGCTCAAGTTGCTGGACCTCTTCGGTCTCGGTTTCGATTCGTAATCAACACTGCCCGCGCCGTGGCGCGGGCAGTGTTGATTGAACGTGCCGGTGTTCGAACTACTCGTCTCCGCTGGCGTTCGTCCCCATCAGTTCAGAGATCATGTTGACGACCGTGGGGTCGGTGAGCGTCGTGACGTCACCCAATTGACGGTTCTCCGCGACGTCACGTAGCAGCCGTCGCATGATCTTGCCCGAGCGGGTCTTCGGTAATTCCGGTGTCAAGATGATTTGGCGCGGCTTGGCGATTGGGCTGATGACCTTCGCGACGTGCATACGAAGTTCCTCGATCACTGCGGCCTGATCCTTGGATTCGTCCTCTGCGGACAGGCGCAGGGTCACGAAGGCCACGATTGCTTGGCCCGTCGTGTCGTCGCTCGCTCCAACGACCGCTGCTTCGGCAACGAGTGGATGGCCAACCAGTGCGTGCTCTACCTCAGTCGTGGAGAGACGGTGTCCCGAGATGTTCATGACATCATCGATTCTCCCCAGCAGCCAGAGATCACCATCTTCGTCCCGCTTGGCGCCGTCTCCTGCGAAGTACTTGCCAGGGAAGCGCGACCAGTAGGTCTCTTTGAACCGTTCAGGATCGCCGTAGATGCCGCGGGTCATCGAGGGCCACGGGTGCGTGATAACCAGATAGCCACCTTCCCCGTTTCCAACAGAGTTGCCGTCATTGTCGACGACGTCGACGCCGATGCCCGGAAGTGGCTTCATTGCGGCACCCGGTTTAGTCGCCGTCACTCCCGGCAGGGGCGAAATCATGATGGCGCCGGTCTCGGTCTGCCACCACGTGTCAACGATGGGACAGTTGTTGCCGCCAATGTGCTCTCGATACCACATCCAGGCCTCAGGGTTGATAGGTTCACCAACCGAGCCCAAGAGTCGAAGGCTCGTCAGGTCGTGAGACGCTGGTAGATCAG
>JABBNY010000208.1 GCA_019352095.1 Acidobacteriota bacterium | reverse complement strand
TTCGAGAAGATCGGTGCCGAGTTGGTCAAAGAAGTCGCCAAGAAGACCGATGACGTCGCGGGTGACGGCACGACGACGGCGACCGTGCTCGCGTGGGCCATGGTCCGCGAAGGATTGAAGAACGTCGCCGCTGGTGCGAACCCGATGTCGTTGAAGAAGGGCATCGAGGCTGCCGTCGAGGCCGCCGTTGCGTCCCTGCACGAACTGTCCAAGCCCGCCGACACCAAAGAGCAGATCGCCCAGGTGGCGTCAATCTCCGCCGCCGACAACGAGATCGGCTCGATGATTGCTGACGCCATCGACAAGGTGGGTAAGGACGGCGTTATCACCGTTGAGGAAAGCCAGTCGTTCGGTATGGACATGGACTTGGTCGAGGGTATGCGCTTTGACAAGGGCTACATCTCCCCGTACTTCTCCACCGACACCGAGCGTATGGAAGCGGTCCTGGAGAACGCCTACATCTTGATCGTCTCGGGCAAGATCACCGCGGTTCGTGATGTCCTGCCGGTACTTGAGAAGGTCATGCAGTCGGGCCGACCGCTACTCATCATCGCTGAAGACGTTGAGGGCGAGGCGCTCGCCACGCTCGTCGTGAACAAGATCCGTGGCACCTTCAAGTCAGTTGCCGTCAAGGCCCCGGGCTTTGGAGAACGTCGAAAGGCCATGCTCCAGGACATCGCAATCTTGACCGGTGCGACCGTGATCGCCGAGGAAGTTGGCCTGAAGCTTGAGAACGCCTCGGCTGAACTGCTTGGCTCGGCGCGAAAGATCGTTGTCACCAAGGATGAGACCACGATTGTTGAAGGTGCGGGTTCCGAGGATGACATCAAGGGCCGCGTCACGCAGTTGAAGGCCGAGATCGAAAACACCGACTCCGACTACGACCGAGAGAAGCTCCAGGAGCGCTTGGCCAAGTTGTCCGGTGGTGTCGCGGTCATCAAGGTCGGCGCTGCTACCGAAGTCGAGTTGAAGGAAAAGAAGCACCGCATCGAAGACGCCGTCTCGACGACCAAGGCCGCCATTGAAGAGGGTGTCGTGCCCGGTGGTGGTGTTGCGCTGTTGAGGAGTCAGGCCCGCATTCTTGAGCTCGCCGACAAGATGAGTGGCGACGAGGCTACGGGTGCCCGTCTGGTCGCGAAGGCTGTCGAAGCGCCACTGAACCAGATTGCGGTTAACGCCGGTCTCGAGGGCGGTGTGATCGTCGACAAGGTACGCAATCTTGCGTCACCCACCGAAGGTCTCAACGCTGCCACCAACGAGTACGAGGACCTCATCAAGGCTGGCGTCATCGACGCCGCCAAGGTGACCCGCTCGGCGCTACAGAACGCGGCGTCCATTGCGGCGTTGTTCCTCACCACGGAGTGCGTGGTCGTTGACAAGCCCGAAGAGGCGGCCTCGGCGATGCCCGGCGGCGGCATGGAAGACTACTAAGACGTCCAACGCGTAGTGCACGAAGAACCGCGGGGCTTGCCCCGCGGTTCTTCGTATTTTCGCCCGTAGAAGTTCGCGACTTTGGCCGTAACATGGAGTCATGACCTCACCTCCTCCGCTCGTCAATTCTCGCGGCCTCAACGTCTTGCACCTTTTTTGTCACCCCGAAGGCAGCGTCGATGCGGGCGCGGTACGCAAAGCGGTGGATGACGCTACGAGCGCCGGCCTCCAGGTCGTCACCGCGGCCATCGTGGGCGCCAAGGCGGATGTCTGTTTCATGGTGCTGGGCGAGGACTTGTGGGACCTGCGCAAATTTCAGTCCAAGATCCAGTCGGCGGGGTTGAAAGTTGCTGAAAGTTATGTGTCGGTGACCGAGGTCAGTGAGTACGCGATGGGGATGCCCGAGAAGATGCTCCAGGACCGCCTGTTCCCCACTTTGCCACCAAACGATTTGCGCGCATTTTGTTTCTACCCGATGTCCAAGCGTCGGGGCGAAGAGAACAACTGGTACGCACTGGCGTACGAAGAGCGCGAGAAATTGATGCGCCAACACGGTGCGTCGGGTCGCAACTTCAAAGGGAGAATTCTCCAGGTCGTCACCGGTTCCACAGGGCTGGACGACTGGGAATGGGGCGTGACCCTCTTCGGTCAGCACATCGATGACATCAAGGAATGTGTCTACACGATGCGCTACGACGAGGCGTCAACGCTGTACGGCGAATTCGGCGCGTTCTACACGGGTATGGTCGGCACAGTAGACGAAGTACTCGACGCCACCCTCGCGTAGATGCAGTTGGTAGCGTCTCAAGCGTGAGCGAACCAATATCGGAAAAGACGCTGCTGCGATGGGCGGAGGCTCTTGCGGGCGTCGCCAAGACGGGCATTGGTTTCACTCAGAGTCAGTTCGAGCGCGAGCGCTACGAAGAGATCCTGAAGATCGCCGGCGACATCAAGACAGCGGCGCGCGATGGTCTCGAGGGGGTCCTCGACGCCCAGGGGCACGTCATTGAATGGATGAAGGACGTCGGTAGCGGCGTACCGGGTTACGCGACGCCCAAGGTGGCGGTTGGCGCCGCGGTGACGAACGAGAAGGGCGAACTTCTGCTCATCCAGCGTGCGGACTCGGGTGTGTGGCTCTACCCGACCGGGTGGTGCGATGTAGGGTACTCAGCACCCGAGGTCGTGGTGAAGGAAGTACTCGAGGAGACCGGCATCGAGGTCGAGCCGCTTCGACTCATTGGCGTGTTGGACGGCATGCGCCTCGGTGCGTCTCGGATCCCGCTGTACTCACTCTTGTTCTTCTGTCGTGCGCTGGGTGGCGAACTCAACATCCATCCTCTTGAATGCACCGACGCGGGATGGTTCACGCGCGACACACTGCCGACACCGACCCTCGGGGCGGAGCGGTGGGCGGACTTCATCTTCGCGGCGATTGATGGTGAAGTTCGCGACGTTTTCTACGACGATCTTCGTCGGCCCGTGTGGAGGGGCGACGAATGAACGTCGTCGTGGAGGTAGCGGATGTTGCAACTCCTGATCTCCTCGAAGGGGTAAATCGGCTCGTGCCGCAGCTCTCGTCGACGGCCGGAGCCATGACCTTCCAACAGTTGGCGGACATGATCGGTTCGCCGTGTGTGACGTTCTTTGTCGCGAAGAGTGAAGGTCGAATCGTTGGAATGCTGACCTTGGCTACGTTCGCAATTCCCACCGGGTTGCGGGCGTGGATTGAAGACGTCGTGGTGGATAATGACTCGAGAGGACTTCGTATCGGTGACGCCTTGACGGTGGCGGCGCTCGACGTCGCACGCGAACTTGGGGCGAAGACCGTGGACCTGACGAGCCGACCATCGAGAGCATCAGCCAACGCGCTCTACCAGCGGTTGGGGTTCGAGCAACGCGCGACCAATGTCTATCGTTTTTTGATGGAGAGTTGACGACCTCGCCGCATTGCTGAAACTAGTTGTTAAGTGAGTTGCCGTGCATCGTGCCCCGAAATGGCGTATCCACGAACGCAACAGGGGGCGTAGTTTGATGCGGAAAGCTTGGAGGAATGCTGCTCAACGTCGACCAAATCGAGCCTCGCGATTATCAGTGTCGTGATCACAGTGGTTGTTATCGCTCTCGGTGTCTGGGGTGGTGCTTCGACTGGTCAGTACCGTGACTGGGCCACCTGTACCCGCTCGGAGAATCCTCGACCGATTGCTGTCAGGCGTGAAGCGGCCACTTGTGCATCGGATGACGAGATTGCTTCCGCTCTCGTGGGTCGTGCCGTGACACGGACTCTCATTTGAACGGCCATTTAGAGTAGGAACCAAGAACTATTTCGAGCGAACGGTAGATCAGCGTGACGAGTGCGGGTAACGGTGTCGGACTGCTGCAGGGAACGCGGGTTGCGCTCGAGCCACTGTCGCTCACGTACTGCGCCGAGTTGGCGGCATCGGCACTCGAGGATCGTGCGACGTATGGGTTCACTCGGGTACCTCAGGGTATCGACGCTATGAACGACGAGATAACCGGTCTGCTCGAGACTGACGACGTCGTGGCGTTCGCGCAACGAGACGTTGCGAGTGAACGGCTCGTCGGGATGACTCGGTTCATGACCATGCGATCACGGCCGGGTGCGCGCGCACCGTATGCGCTCGAGATTGGCGGAACTTGGCTCGCCGCGTCCGCGCAGCGCTCGGGGATCAACACTGAAGCGAAATTCCTTCTCATGAGTTACGCATTTGAGCAATGGGGCACGACACGGGTGGAATTAAAGACAGACGTACGAAATGAGCGTTCGAAGGCAGCCATCACGAGACTGGGTGCGACATTTGAGGGTGCGCTTCGTCACTTCCAGCCGTCGTTAGTTGCGGGGGAAGAGGAGCAATATCGTGACACCGCGATGTTCTCTGTCGTGGACGACGAATGGCCCCGTGTCAAGGCTCGCCTTCTCACTTTGATGCACTGAAAGAATTACGCATGCGAGACTCCTTGGCGAAGATGACGGGGCCGGCACTTGTGAAGTGTCGTGTGAGCTTTCGAACGCCGTCGCCGCTAGTCAAAGATGGGTGCCCGTAGTGAAATCCTGATCGCGGAAAGGGGTTCCGACAAGAGCTCTACGCGGCAATGTCGGTGTTTATGGGTGACACTTTGGTGGCGCCGACGCGGATGCCCGCGTACGGTGAAACGAGCTGAAAGTTGTTCACAGGTGATAATTAAGTCCTAACTCAAGTCCCAAGATTCTAAGATTTTTCACAGTTAATGAACTTTTTCCTGTCCGAGGGCAATTGAATGCGAAGGTGGACCTGACAAGGAGGTACCGAGCGGTAAGTCAAGAGTTGGCACACTGATCGGCCATAAAACTAAAGCATTTGGGAAAATTCAGTGCTAAC
>JABBNY010000207.1 GCA_019352095.1 Acidobacteriota bacterium | reverse complement strand
GTCCGGTGCGCGCCCAGTAGTCCAACTGCCGGTACGTCACGCCCGTGAGCCGACAAACCGTAGGGCCACTAAATCCCGAGGTAAGAATTTCCGTCATTGTGAGTCCCTCCCGACCGAGGTGTACCCAGAGTATCTCGTGGGGACTACACGAGTGTAGTTACGCCGACGGCTCAGCCACAAATAGGTCCGGACGACCGAGCGACGGCGAGGAGGCTTCCGCGTGGAGCCTCGGCGGTATCCGTCCGGCGTGGTGGGCGAAATAGCCCGCCTCAACACCTAATTTGAAGGCGCCTGCCATCATCACCGGATCGAGGGCCCGGTTAATCGCCGACGCCGCGAGCACACCGTCGCAACCCAGTTCCATGGCGAGTGCCACGTCTGACGCAGTCCCCAAGCCCGCGTCGAGCAGCACCGGCACCTCGAGGCGCTCGGTGATCAACGCAATTGCGTGAGGATTACGAATGCCCAATCCCGAGCCAATGGGTGAACCTAACGGCATCACCGCCACACAGCCCGCCTGTTCGAGTCGCTGGGCCACGATGAGGTCATCTGAGGTGTACGCCCAGACCTCAAAGCCACGCCGCACGAGCTGCTCCGCCGCTACAAGTGTCTCAGTGGTGTCGGGCAGGAGTGTCACGTCATCACCGATGACCTCGAGTTTGACAACACTCGTGTCGAACGCCTCGCGCGCCATCTCAGCAACCTTCACCGCTTCATCAGCGCTGTAGCACCCTGCTGTGTTGGGGAGAAGCGAGAAATTCAGTTTCTTGAGCAGATCGTAGATCGAGCCGCCCACCGAGGGGTCCACCCGCCGGAGCGCCACCGTCGCGATACTGGAGCACGACGCCAGCAGTGTCTTTTCGAGCAGGTCGAGCGAGCGAAATCCTCCCGTACCCATCACCAAGCGCGAGCCTGATTCGATCGAACCAACGTTGAACGTATCTTCCACTCCCCTCAGCGTACTAATCGTGAGAAGTACCTCACTAAGGTTGAATGGGTGCAACCAGTTACGGCGCTCACGATTGCAGGATCTGACTCGGGTGGTGGCGCTGGCATTCAGGCCGACCTACGAACCTTCAGCGCTTTCCAGGTCCACGGCACGTGTGCGATCACCGCACTGACCGCCCAGAACACGCTCGGCGTGACTCGAGTGTGGAGTGCCGAGCCTTCGTTGGTCATCGATCAAGCCCGCGCGGTGCTTGATGACTTCGCGGTCGTCGCGGTGAAGACCGGGATGCTCGCCCAACCGTCGACCGTTGAGGCGGTCGCCGAACTCGCGCGCGCGGGCGAACTCAAGAACCTGGTGGTCGATCCAGTCTTGGTCTCTTCGACCGGACACGACCTGATGTCCAACGGCGGGGCACTGGCGTACCGCGAGTCTCTGCTGCCCTACGCGCTACTCGTGACACCGAATCTACGTGAAGCAGCGGTGCTGTGCGACATAGACGTGCGCGACATCACGAGCATTGAAGACATGGTGCAACTCGGTCAGGTGCTCCTCGAATTTGGCCCCCAGAGCGTGCTCGTAAAGGGCGGGCACTTCATTGAATCGAGCGTCACGAGCCGCCATGCACCCGACATCCTCCTGCACGCAGGCGAGATCGACATCTTTGACGCCCCGCGCGTGGCCACGCGCAATGATCACGGCACCGGGTGTTCCCTGTCGGCAGCAATTACGGCGGGCCTGGGCCTCGGTCGTCCTCTTCACGACGCAACACGCGACGCGAAATCTTTCGTACTCGCGGCACTTGAAGGCGCCGCGTCATGGAACCTCGGGCGAGGTCACGGGCCAATTGACCATTTAGGATGGCAGAGTGAATGAAACGCCGCGGCCGCCGTTAACGACGACGACCAGCATTTGGCCCGCGGCCGCCATCCTTGGCATCGCTGTGGTGATGCTCGCGCTATTCATGGGAATCAATCTCATCGCCAACCAAGGCGTGGCGACGACAACGACCATCCCCGTCATCGTCGGTGGATTGGCCCCCGCACCCAGCACCGCGCTCTTGGCGAACTGCCAACAACCGAGCAATCCCCCCTCGAACATCGCTCCGGCGCTCTTGATGCCACAAAGCACGCGCGCCAATGGGGCCTTCACGATGCCCAATGCGGGCGCGGGTGATTTCGATTGCTACCGGTCTTTCATCACCACAGCGCCCGCCAATCAAGTACTTGCGTTCTATTCGAGCGAGCTCGAATCGCGTGGATGGTCGCTCTTCTCCCAAGGCGCCAGCAACGGCGCTCCCCAAAGCCTATTTCAAAAGGCTGGTTCGGATACGTTCTATTGGGTTGTTGGCATCACGGTGACTTCTTCGAACGCCCACAGCACCCATTGGACATATCGGATCTACCAGAACTCAGCGGCCATCTAAGCAACGGCGAGTTCGGCCCCTTCGGGTTCTCTGGTGACCCACGACCATACCGCGAAGTTGATCGGATATATGACGTAGCCGACTCGTGTCGCGGACGCAACACAGATCATCACCGTGAACGCCACGCTCAATATCGCAAGCAGCTTCGACAACGTCAGTGGCCAGTGAC
This sequence comes from Acidobacteriota bacterium, assembly GCA_019352095.1. Classification (GTDB taxonomy): domain Bacteria; phylum Actinomycetota; class Acidimicrobiia; order Acidimicrobiales; family RAAP-2; genus RAAP-2. Next base: position 2,274 of record JABBNY010000207.1, on the reverse strand, counting down.
GTTTTGCGTACTTCGCGAGATAGTAGCCGCCCACCAACAACGTGAGCGGCGCGAGAATGTGCCCAAAGGGCGCCCACCACGTCGTCAAAATATGCCCGGGGAGCGCACTCGCGGCCGGCGACGCGACACCGGCCAAGCCCAACGGGAACGCAAAGACGTTGGAGAAGAAGGCAAACGGTGCGTGCAAGGCGAACGGCACCACGGTCACGAGCACTATCGCCGCCGTCCACAACGCGACCGTGAGCCAGGTCGAACGACCTTTCTTGTTCTTCGCAACGAGCAGGGCGCCGACGGCGAACGGCCACGCCGTGAGCTTCATCGCAGCGGCTATCCCAAGGGTCACTCCGGCAGAATTGCTCGAACGTCTTTCTAGGAATGCAATAGCGAGTAGGAGCAGTGCCAGAATCGGCATGTCATCACCACCCGTCGAGAGAAACAATGCGCCGGTCGGCAGCGCCAACAGAACTTGCGCGACTCGTATCTTTCGCTCACGCGACGCCTTGAGCAACAACAGTGCGGCCGAACTGGTCACGAGCGTCATGAGCGTCATGACGATGCGCGCGTCAGTCAGCCCGGCGCCGAGGTGGGTGTCGGCCGACGGAAGTCCGAACACACTCATAAGTGGAAAATACGGGAAGAACGATTCATACGCGGGCAGTCCCGGCAGCACGTCCACGAGATGTCCGTCGTGATAGTACGTGCGATACGGGTCCTTGCCCTTGCTCACATACGTCGCCGAGCGTTCGATGACCGAGACCTCGGGCTGGGCAAAACCCATCGCGGGATCCTGGTGTCGCCACCGCGTCTCGAGGCCTAGCGGAATGATCACCGACCCCAAGATGACCAAACCCAGCAGAATCATACGAATCATCGTGCTTCGACGCGGCTTTAGCCGGGCGAGGGTCAGCGCTACAAGTGCCGCGAGCGCGTAGGGACCGGCTGCGAGGTATCCCCAATGCCACTGGGCGACCTGGGTCGACGTCCAGCCGAGCACGAGGGCAAACAATGCCGACAGACCATAAAGGGCAGCGTCCCCACGCAGACCAGAATGCGACACCCGCTCGTCGCTTGCACGGGTGCGCCGACTCGATTGCAGCGCCAACATCTAATAGAGCCTACTTTGCCTTGGTGAAAACCCCGTCTATACGTTCGGGGTCGATTGTGGGCGCCGAACGGGCATGAAGGTCGTCACGGGAAGATCACTTTCCAGAAAATGCCGCATTATTCGAACGCTTTCGCGGGTGCGCTCCTTCAACACAGCGTGTGACGTACCGGGAACGATGGCCAACTGTGCATCGGGTAGCGCCAGATAGAGCGAGCACGTATGTTCGAGGGTAACCACATCGTCGTCTCCCGACATCACGAGCACCGGTCGGGTGATTCTTGAAAGATCGCTCGTCGTGAGAGCCGGCTCGGTTGCGAACATCGACATTGTCTTCTTAAGCACCACTGGAGCGTGGTCTATGCCGTCAGGCGACAGACTCGCGTACTTCTGCGCCCATTGTTCATAGCCCTCAGAGTCAGTGTCGAATGCTTCCATCGACACGAGACCGTTGAAATGATAATTAGCGCCGACAACAATGACCCTTTTCACGAGATCAGGGCGACGTCGAGCGACCAGCAGGGCAATGATCCCTCCATCACTGTGTCCAATCACGTGACAGCGTCGCCCCAGGAGTTCAAGAAAGGCAATAGTCTCGTTCGCCATGTCGTCGTAGTGAAAATCGGCGTCAGTGTCTACCGTGCGACCGTGACCACGACGATCAAATGCGGCGATCTGAAAGGTCCTGGAGAGGCCGGGCCCAATTGAGTGCAGCAGGCTGCGACTGCTGCTCATGCCCCCGTGCAACAAGAGTGCAGTTGGACCCTTCCTCGTCGGCATACGCGCCCAGGTGGGATGACCGTTCAACATGATTGTCGCCATACGCGAATGGTATTGGCCACGAGCCGGTCTGAGCCAATGCGCTCTAATGTGGAGCCATGCGCGCATTCGTGGTACGTGAACTTGACGGGTCTCTGCATCTTGGAGTCGAGGAGCGTGACCCAGAGCCATCGGCGCCAAGTGACCTGCTCGTTGCCGTCGAATATTCTGGCGTCAATTTCAAAGATGCATTGGTGGCCAGTGTCGGCGGACGAGTACGAAGAGTGCCCGACTTGATCGGCGGCGTTGACGCCGCGGGAGTGATCACGGGGTCAACGGACGATCAATGGCCCGTTGGTACTCGTGTCGCAGTGCACGGCGGCGATCTGGGCGTTGCGCGCGATGGGGGGTTC
>JABBNY010000206.1 GCA_019352095.1 Acidobacteriota bacterium | reverse complement strand
GTCGGCCTACTCACACTCCTTTGTGGTTCTCGCGTCCGCGACCGGGGCTCTCGCGGGCGATCACAATGCGCGCAGACTCCTTGGGGAAGCGTTGGAGGTCGTTAACGACCAGTTCTGGGAGCCCGATGTTGGCATGTTTGCGGACACCTGGACAGGTGATTGGTCAGCTCGTCGGCCATATCGTGGCCTGAACGTCAACATGCACTTGGTTGAGGCAATGCTCGCGGCGACGGACGCGACCGGCGATCCCGAGTGGGCAAACCGTGCCGTGCGAGTTGCCCGGTTCGTGCTCAAACATGCGGCGCTGAACAACTGGCGAATTCCCGAACACTATGACGCCGAGTGGTGCCCAGAGCCCGGATACAACTTCGAGCGGCCCAATGACCAGTTCAAACCGTTTGGGGCGACGATAGGGCACGCCTTCGAGTGGGCGCGGCTCATCGTTTCGGTGTCGAGCATCTCAGGAGAGCGCAATCACTTCATCGAGGGCGCGCAGGAACTCTACGCCCGTGCAGTGACGGACGGGTGGGCTCGCAACGGTCACGACGGTTTCGTATACACCACTGACTGGAACGGTCAACCAGTAGTGACAACTCGATTGCACTGGGTGACGGCTGAAGCGATCGGCGCTGCGGCGACGCTCGCACGAATATTGGGCGAACAGAGATACGTCGACGACTACATGCGATGGTGGGGATACGCTGATCAATTCCAAATTGACCGCGAGCACGGCTCCTGGAGACACGAACTCACCGAGTTCAACGAGCCGACGGCAACAATTTGGCATGGTAAACCCGACCTCTACCATGCGTACCAGGCAACCCTCACCGGCCAGCTCGCCCCCGCCACGAGTTTCGCCGCAGCAATTCTCGCCTCGCGAAGCGAAGGTCGGCCCAACTCGACGCCACCGCGACTGGCTGAGAATGAATAGCGAGGGAACCGTGAGGGTGCGGCCCCGTAGTACGACACCCCGCGCTTGATGCCACCGGCATGCTCGCCAATCAGCCGTGGGCTCGTACACCACTCGTTGAGACGGCACTACCGAACGTCGGTAGGAGGCCAGATCCTTCGTCACGTCACCTCACGCGTCGAGAAGTGAGAAGCACCGCTTGACCTGTTACCCGGCGCTCAGGATCATGGTCGGTCCAACACGGCTCAATTTGACCGGCAGCAGTCCCTTTAATGCCAAATTCGCCGAAACCAAAGTGAAACAGTGCTTAAGCCTTCTGATTAACTCTTGCAACAATCTATGTCCAGCGAAGAACGTGCTCGCTGGAATCAACATCGAACTGCTTAATTCAATATTCGTATTTCGCCATCCTCAATCCCTTATCAAAATGGCTACGTAGGGATCACTCAATCCACCTTGCAATACACGCTCCCAACGCCAGCCCGAACCATCAACAATCGACTGCATCTCCCTTTGAGAAACGTATAGCCAGCGAAACCATGGCCCCACCAAATCTTTGTAGTGATATCGCAGCTTCACCTGCCCGGGACTTGTGCCACGGGCAAGATTCTGACGGTAGCGTGTCCGGTCGAGGGCTGGGGCACCCCCGAAATATCCGCTAGTGCTCTCGGCAAAGATTCGTGTTCCCGGATTGGCAAGCTCGTACATCTTCCTTAGAGCCTTCCGAGCGCGATGGAGATCCTCAAAGAGTCCAAAATTATTCCCAAACAGGACAATCGATTCGAATTCTGCAACTCTATGGTCAAGGTCCTCAAATGGCATCATCAATAGCTTCTTGACGCCTCGAAGCCTGGCCGCTTTCATCGCGAGTGGAGAAACTTCAAGACCAACCACATCGATGCCACGACGTTGAACATCGAGTGCAACTCGTCCTGCGCCGCAACCTACGTCCAAAACACGGCCGTTGAGGTAACGCATCGCCCTCCGCTCAGCTAGTGGCCAATTCCTAAATTTGGAAAGGTAAACGTTGGGTCCGGCGCCGATTTGGGAATATCCATCGTCACGCTCCAAGACCTCGAAAGTCCGGCTGCCCCCAACCCAATCGAAAACGGCGAAACCGAAGACGTCACTCTCAATAGGCATCAAAACCCAATCAACGGCACCTCAAGTGACATCATGACCGTCTTCCTGTAAACGAGGTACCCTCCAGGCTACGTCATCGGGCACGACTGGCGACGAGTTCCCTTCGGGCTAACGCCAACCTCACAGGAGAATCGGACTTCTCGATGACCTTTTGCTAGGCACGGTGCGGCGGGCTACAACGTTGACGAAATGTCGTATCACTCGCACTCACTCATAGCCGCCGATCGGGGCGTTGCGCACTACCAGAGGAAGCGCCTGGCCCAGAAATTGTACTCGTACGATGATTCGGTGGCTTTGCCCGAATCCCAGCGAAAGCGGCGTTGCACACAATTGCGCCTCACAGGAATCTTGACGAGGGCCGTCCGCACAAAGGGATCACGAAACTCGCCCTCGCGACCCCGCTCGACGCGCTAGTTACGCGCACCGATGTGGCGGAGCTATGCCCACTGCGCGAGGTGACGAAACTGCCCGTGAGTGAAGAGACGATAGAGAAGTTGCTCTTCCAGCAGGTGGTGATCGGCGGGGCTACTGCGGAGCGGAGCGGCTGAACGCCCTCGCGCTCGCTGGTGGCGGTATTGTCGCCGAGGAATTCGCCATGGACTATTGCGCAATGTACTCACCAGGGACGATGACGTGCGTAGGTCAGTGACCTCGAAGACCGGATCCTCCGCCCGTCGTCATGCCGCTCGCCCATCGACCGAGGCAACGAGGTCGGTCGTGGCTGATGGAGTGCGCGATCGGCCTATGTCAATCGCCTCGTGACCGCAATGGTTCGCGCAGGGTAGAGCGCGACGGTTGCGCTCCCGCCCGCAGGTCCTATGGGCCCGATTTGGATCTCCCCATCTTTAGAGGAATCTGATTCGTGGTGAACGCCACGAATCTTTTACGCCGCACTCACCGAGGTCCACTCTCTGATTTGTTTGTCATTCTTGGATTCTTCTCGCACCACACAATTTCGGCAGCTATCGAAGAATGCGAGTGACACTAATTCGAGGTTGTTTTCACTTGACGCAACCCGCAAGATTGCCTCAGCCAACCGAGAAGAGGGAGAGCAAGTAATGGGACTCACGAACGTGATAGTCACGCCAGTAACGGATCGTCGCAGGTTCAGCTACGCCTGCATGGATGAAGTGCTACGAGTCGATTCTGTCGCCACCATTGAATGCACCGGGGAATGCCCGCAGTGTGGATGGTCGACAAGTGAGTCACCGTCACGTTGCGCGAGGCGGCAGATCGAGGTGAGGGATGTCGATGAGGCCGGCAATTGTCCGCTCATTGGCTACATCAGCATTCAGTCAGTCTTTCCCGTGCCCGACGATGGCGATGGCGATGGCGATGGCGATGGCGATGGCGATGGCGATGGCGATGGTCATGGCGACGGAGAGAAGAGGGGGGGACCGAAGGACAGCGCCAGTCGCTCGGCGAGGTCGTTACTCATGGAACTCTCCAGGGGCGGACGGCTCCGCTTCATTCAAGTTCCCCCCAGGAAATCCTTGGAGAAGTTGATGCCCCCAGCGCAGGGTGCGCTCCAGACCGGCCGAACCAGCGTCGCCCAGGAGGGAATCGATGGAAGAGCTACTGACTGATATTCGCCCTATGCGCCACAGGGTTTTCGCCAGCATGGAGGAGGGCCCCGCGTGCGCATCCGACGATGCCGATTTACGTCGAGTGCACGACGTGCTCAACCAGGTTCTCGCCATTGAGATGGTCAGTGTCTCGCGATACCGCCAGCACCATTCAGTGGCTGAGGGCCTGAACCTGCCGGTCGCGAGTTCGAAATTCCTGGAGTGCTCGAAGGAGGAATTGGTCTTCGCATGGACCGTCGCGAATCGGATCCAGGAATTGGGTGGCGAACCAGACGACCGTCCCTCCATGGTCACGGCCCGCATCATGTCCACGCGTGAACCGCTCGAGCAATTCGAGCAACTTGAGATGATGATCGGCGAGGATCTCTTCGCCGAGCGCGTCGAAATCGACACGTACGTGATGGTCGCCACATGGCTGGGTGATGATGACCCCATTACCCGCAGCCTGCTCGAAGGCATCATGGCAATGAAGGAGCGCCACGCCGAAGACATGCGAGATCTCCTCGTCTGGCTCAACGAGCAGTCAAGGGACTAGCCCGATGCCAGTCGCTTCCCCCTTCGGCGTTGCACCCCTGGACGACTTCCCACACCACACTCTCAATGCCGTGGCGAGGGAGCGAGGGCGGGCAATGCCTGAACTGATTGACGGCTTCACCACCACCGTCATGATGCGCGCCGGGGTATAGCCCTATGGGTCAAGCGACGCTCCACCAGCGAACGAGTAGCTTCCTGCAATGGATCGACGAGCTGACCTCACGCGTCGCTACCGCGCTGGTCGTAGCTCTGATCATGGTTGTCTTCGTCGTCGTTCTCGCCGAGATGGGCTTCCCTGCTACCTGGCAGGTCACATTCGCCACCTTCTCCAACGCCATCGTGATCGTGATGCTCTTCGTGTTGAAACACACCGAAGCGCGCCAGCAAACCGCCATCCAGATCAAGCTCGATGAACTCATTCGAGCCTCGCCCATTGCTGACGACCATCTGGTCCATATAGAGAGGGCCGAAGAGAACGAGTTAGCCGAACGTGAACAACAGCAGATCGCCGTTCACGAATCTCTCCGGAGTGAGGACGAACCGTTGCAACGAGATGACGCGAAGTAGAGGCGTGGTCACTCCGCGATGTTCTGGACGAGAGGTCGCCGCGCCATCGTTACACCACCCGCTCACTCATGTTCTCTCCGCC
>JABBNY010000205.1 GCA_019352095.1 Acidobacteriota bacterium | reverse complement strand
TGGCGTCAATGCTTCAGCGACCTCCTCAACGAGTGTCGCGCCACCAGTTCTCGCACCATCGAGCGAGGCGCCCACTTCGACCCCGCCGCAAGCACCGGTCAGGTCAGCGTCGCGCGACGCCGGTGACACAAAACTGTCGCCCGTCGTGCGACGACTCCTCGACGAGCACAACCTCAGCGTCAACGACGTCTCGGGAACCGGACCCAACGGACGCATCACGCGCGAGGACGTCCTCGCCGCGGTGAAGGGTCAGAGTGCGTCGCCACTACGTTCTTCGCTGTCGCCCGTCGTGCGACGACTCCTCAGTGAGAACGGACTGGACGAACGCTCGATCATCGGCACCGGACCCGACGGACGTATCACCCGACGAGATGTTGAGGTGGCGATCAGCGCCGCACCGCGAACGACCGTCACCGAAGAGCCCGACGTGGTCGTCCCCTTCACGAAGATACGTCGACTCACAGCCGAGCACATGGTGCGCTCGAAGGCGACCTCCGCGCACACGCTCATGGTGCGAGAGATCGACTACGAGCACGTCGAGATTGTGCGTCGTCGCGTTGGAGCCACCTTCAAGGAGACCAACGGCTTTAGCCTGACCTACCTCCCCTTCATTGCGGTGGCGGCGCTCGAAGCCCTTGCGGCATTCCCACACCTGAACTCGTCGGTGGGTGATAACGAACTGATCGTTCATCGCAACGTGAACCTGGGTATCGCCGTGGACCTCGACACCGATGGCCTGGTCGTTCCGGTGGTACAGCGTGCGAGCGACTACACGGTCACCGCGCTCGCGCACAAGATCCGTGACCTCGCAACGCGCGCGCGCACGAAGAAGCTCGGTGTCGACGACATGGCGGGCGGGACCTTCACGATCACCAATCCGGGACCGTTCGGCACGTTGCTCACCGGTGCGGTCATCAACCAACCTCAGGTGGCGATCTTGTCGACTGATGGCGTGACCCGTAAGCCGGTGGTGGTCAACACCGCTGATGGTGGCGAGTCCATTGCCATCCACTCGGTGGGCCTGCTCGCACTCACCTTCGACCACCGAGCCGTCGACGGCGCCTACGCCGCGCGCTATTTGCAGCGGGTCGCCGAGATCCTCAGCACCCGAGACTGGAACGGCGAATTCTAAGGATTCAGCACTAGAGGTATTGTCGAATTCATGACGCGTGACAAGATTCTCGAATCAGCTGCGCTCGAAATTGAGCGCAACGGACTTACGCAGTTCCGAGTCAAGAGGGTTGCCTCGGTAGCTGGTATTTCGGTGGCCCTGCTTTACAGTTATTTCAGTGACCGCGAGGACCTCATCGCCGCCACCATCGTCCACCGATTTCGCCAGGTACTCCTCGGTCAAGCTGAGACGTTCACCAAACCGTTGCGCAACGTAGAGACGACCGACCAATTCCGAGAAGCGATCTCGACCATGATCGCCGACGCCCAGACCCCCGAGCGCGACGAGGGTCGCATCCTTCGAATCGAGAGCATCTCGTTCGCACACCACAACCTGACCGCCTCCGCCGGAATCGCCGCCGCCAAGGAAGAAACCAGTTCCATGATCATGGAGATCGTCCAACCACTCGTAGAGAAGAAGCTATTGGCCGACGGCATCAGTGGCGTAGCGTTCGCGCGTATTTGGTACGCCCTCTTCTTTGGTCAGATATCACTCGAGGGTGAGCACGCTCTCTCCATTGAAAACGACGGGTGGCTTGAGGCGCTCAACGTACTGGCGAACGCCATGGTGCGCGCCTAGCCTCGACTACGAAGTGGCCTCGTATTCGAGGCCCCCACTCAATAGATCGGCAGCTGTGGTGCGGCGGCGAGCGATTGACCGACGAGACGTGCGCCTTTCTTCGCGCCGAGCGGATAGATCAGCTCGGGTCGAAAGGAGCGACCCTTCGCCTCACCTTGGCGGCCACCCCTCACCTCCACCCACTCATCACCCGTCTCCTCGTTGAGCACGTGTGCAACAAAGACCCACTGTTGACGCCGTTCTTTCGCACCGTCCACCAGTACAGCGTCGCCACGGCTCACTCCCGCCCACTTTGTCGAGCGAACCAAAGGCCCGTGGCGCGTCACGATGGGTCGCTTTTTCATGCTCCATTTCTACTCGCTTAGCGAGCCACGACGGCTCGTGCACTGGTCGAGCGCACGTGACAGTCGTACCCTACGGTGGACACCATGGCATTCTCCCAACCACTCCCAAAGTCACTTTCACCGTCGCGCCTCGCGGACTTCCAAGCATGTCCACGGCGCTACCAACACGCTTCGATCGAACGCATCCCCCAGCCCGCCACGTACGCGACCGCCAAGGGACGTTTCGTGCACTACGTGTTCGAGAATCTCTTCCTTCTCCCCGCCGACGAGCGAACCATCGAAAGGACGCGCGAGTTCGTCGCACCCGCGATCGACACAGTCCTCGACGAACAAGTCCGTAGCGACCTCTCGCTCGACGAGGCGATGCTCGAAAAGATGTTGGGTGAGACGCACGAGATCATCGACGCCTACTTCGCAATGGAAGACCCTCGCGCTATCGCCAGCGAAGGTGTCGAACTTCGCCTCGGTGTGACGGTCAACGATACGCGACTGTTTGGTATCCTTGACCGGCTCGACCGTGACGCCGACGGCAACCTGGTCATCGTGGACTACAAGACTGGTGCGCTCCCCAACCGCAATTTCGATTCGCAGACATTCGCCAACGCGGAACTTTACGCGCTCCTCTGTCAGGCGAAGTTGGGAGAGACCCCCTCCAAGATCCGTCTGCTGTACGTATCTCACGGTGAGTCTGTCGAGCGTAACGTCACCGACGTGGTTATCCAGGCGCGTTCCAACGCTGCTACGAATGCGTGGAAGAAGATCCAGCGCTTTTACGACGACGGAGACTTCCCCGCTACCCCGTCGACGAATTCGTGCCGATTCTGTGCGTTCAAAGACATCTGTCGAAAGAACGGTGTGCCAGTTCCCTTCAGGTAGTCAATAGGCTGGCGCCATGAAAACCTTCGACGTGTCCTACGATTACCGCTGCCCCTTCGCAAAGAACATTCACTTGCACCTGGTGGCTGCGCTCGAAGCAGGCGCCGATTTCGATGTGAACTTCGTCGCGTGGACCATGAGTCAGGGCTACAAATCCCACGGAGCGCCCGACGTGTGGGACGACCCCGAGCGCGACGCGGAACTTCTCTCGATGGCCGTCAGCGTCTCAATCATGGATCAACAACCCGAGCGGTTCTTGGCGGCTCACGCCGCGCTGTTTCGCGCGCGCCACGAGCGAGGCATCCGCCTGGTGACGATGGAACAGATTGAACAGGTGCTCGCCGAGCATGACATCGATCTTGCGATGGTTCGCGCCGACGTCGCCACGCGACGCCCCCACCAGGTCATTGGTGCGAATTTCAAGAGGTACGAAGGGCTCGAGGCGTTCGGCGTTCCGACCTTCGTTGTCGGCAATGACGCCACCTTCGTGCGCTATATGAACCCTCCCACCGACGACGCGCAGGCCTCGGTCAGGTTGATCGATTCCATTGTGACACTCATCGAGGCCCAGCCAGAACTCAATGAGTTCAAACACACTCGACTGCCAATGTAGGTCCTAGACCAGGCGAAATATAACTTCGAGCAGCGCCAAGAGCCCCAACCCTGCGGCGGCGGCGTAGACCTTGAACCCATCATGCTCTCGAAGGTGGAAGTACACGGCGAGAATCATGGTTACTGTCAGGCCGCCCGCCGCAACTTCATTGAGAATTGCCCAGAACGAGGTTCCCTTCGCGGCGAGGCCGGCCATGACGGCAACGCCTCCCGCGATCTCGAGCATGCCGATCCTCTGGAATGCGGACTTGGAAAATCCGAGATGGCCAGCCGACTGGGACGCCATGGGATTGAAAAGCACCTTTTGAATCCCCGAGGTGAGAAATGCGAGAAAAAGGATAATCGAGAGAATGCTGGCTACTGCTGACATGTGCGCTCCTTGTGCGCAACAACTTTAGTCTTTCGCGCACGCGCGCAATGTCAACTCGTCCCTTAGTGCGACCCAGGGTAGGCCAACAACGCTTCGAGTGCGGCTTCGCGTTCCGCCGCAGTGCCACTGGGGGCACCGGAAAATTCACTCACACCCGCGAGCGCCAGCTCATTCAGTCCCTCGAGCACTTGGTCCCTTGACCCCACCAGGGCCACGTCGGCCGGCTCGTTGGCGCCCTCACGCTTCATCATGGCGGCGTAGCTCGGCAAGGTGGCGTACAGGGCGTATTCGTTGTTCACGCGCTCACGCGCCCCGTCAACGTCGTCGGTCACCACGATCGGAAGCGCGCACACGACGCGGGGCTCTGGTCGACCCGCGTTCGCCGCTGCTTCGCGAAGCAGGGGACTTATGTGCGACGCGATCGTCTTTCGCCCAGTCATCCACAGCACGGTGCCGTCGGTCATCGAACCCGCTATTTCGAGCATCTTTGGACCGAGGGCCGCGATCAAAAGTCCCGGTGTACGCGTCTCTTTTGGCCCCACCGCACTGGTAGCCACCGCGCTCACGCGCTCGCCGTGCACTGCGACGCTCTCACCACGCAACAGTGGAGCGAGGGCGCTTACGTACTCGTGCATGTAGCTCGCGGGGCGATCGAACGAGATACCCCAGAGGCCTTCGACAACGACCTGATGAGAAAGCCCAACACCCAGCGACAGCCCGCCACCAATCGCCTCTTGCACGGTGCGGGCCTGGGCGGCGAGCATCGAGGGATGACGCGGTTGGACCGGCACCACCGAAGTCCCGAAGTCCACGTCACGCAACTCTCGGCCAATCATGGCCAGAACTGTGAGTGTGTCGGGGCCGAATATCTGAGATCGGAAGAGCG
>JABBNY010000204.1 GCA_019352095.1 Acidobacteriota bacterium | reverse complement strand
TACTCAAGTTGGGCGCCGCCCGAGTTGACATTGGACAAGGTGAGCAGTCTTGGGTCGTGCTCGCCGATCCAGAGGGGAACGAGTTCTGCGTGCTCGGCCCACGTTCACGACTTTGACGAGTCGGCATGGACCTCGTAGCCCGCGATCATTAGTTCGGTTGGATGCTCAAATCAGACAAGGACCTTGGGGGCCGTTGAACCTGCACAGCAAGCCGTGGTCGGGGCAAACGCGTTATCAACTTGCACGATCGCGCCCAATGTCATAAGGCCAACCTAAAAGGGTTCGGATCATTGGAAGAGATTGCCGGGTGAAGGACTCCACATAGGATTAGCGCAGTATCCAATTGATTGTTAGGGATTAGTTCATCCATGACATGATCCTCCACCCGGAGAACGTGCAAATCGCCCATCGACTAAGTCTTTGTTCGTTCTACCAAAGAATCGGCTCCCCCTCGTACATTGCGAACATGCCAGACATGCCCCACGCAGAGGTGATTTGGTGAAACGACCGACGACTTCTCTGGGCGATCCGTCGTCGACATCCTCGTAACAGAATCCTCCGGCCGCTCTCGTGGAAGTGGAGCAATCCGACACAACGTCAATACCAAGTCAGAGAGCCAGTCGCCGATCCGCCCTTCGTAGAATTGTCGACCGACGAATGTCACCCCAGGGGACGGACAAACCCCTTTGGGTTGCAAGCCCTTCAATTTAGGCCCGCGAAGTCTACAATTGCCGTATGTTGAGGCATCGCAGATCCGCTCCGGTGGCCGTTTCGACTGGCGTCGTTTGGGCCATCATCTTAGTGATGGGTGCAATTGTTGACCGTCACCAGTTCACGGGGACAGTGTTCGACGTGCTACTCATGGTCTTTGGTGGATTCATGATTGGCTGGGTGTTGGCTACGATCACCCGTGCGCGCGGCGAGCGATCATCACGGGACTGACGAGTCGCGCTGAAGACGAAGTTTTTGGGGTTATCTCGGACCTCAAACGTCCCCGGTAATTCGAGTCACTTTCCAACTTCCAATCCGCTGGTTCGAGGTTGTTGACATCGGCCCGCCAATGGTCAAGAAATTCCTTCGTTCGTCGTGCATGCCATTGACGTCCACGGCGTCCTCCTACGGTGGTGTTCGTGAGACCGAATCTTCATGCCTCGAGAGACGATGTGCATGGTTGGACTGGAACCTTCGGGGAGCAACATCCGACGATCGGTCCCTTCTTGTGCATTGCGAGTCTTCAATACTTCATAGTTCAATTCGTGGCCGCCCTTCAATGGTCACCCCCGTACAACGTGAGTAGAGACACCATTAGTGATTTGGGTATCACCACGTGCGGCAGGTTCAATGCTCGATACGTGTGCTCGCCGCTTCACCAGGTCATGAACCTATCCTTTGTACTCCTCGGCGTCACGATGGTCATGGCGTGCACATTGCTTCAGCACCTCTTTTCAACGGTACGTTCTCGATGGCGCAACACTGGTTTTATCTTGGTCGGGATTGGCGGCTTCGGGGTCATACTGGTTGGCATCTTTCCCGAAGACACCATTCCTTTCCTTCACGGTATTGGTGCCGCATTGCCCTTTCTTCTCGGCAACATCGGCGTCGTCGTGTTGGGATTCTCACTGCCGGTACTTCGGGGATTTCGTCTCTTCACTCTGATGTCGGGGTTCGTTGCGCTCGTTGCCGTGGCGTTCTACGCCACCGGTCACTTCCTCGGACTCGGCGAAGGCGGTATCGAGAGGGTCGTCGCGTATCCCCAGACGATATGGCTGATCGCCTTCGGTGTTCATCTGTTGACACGCAACACCAACTTCACCGTCGGCGGTGACGAAGGGGCGCCTCAGTGAACACGGGAGCTCTATGGCCAAACGAGCCTGGACCTCGGCTCGGTCGTCGTCGATTAGGGGTCTCTCGCGGTCTTAAGGTCCATTCTTGGTGAGTCACATCGCGTGACCTCATGGATCTCGAAGCTTCGATGACGACTCGGCTGCGCGATGGCACCCACGTATCTGACGACCCGGTCATAATTGTCCGATGGGGGCAAAACCGGTGAACTATGTCACACGGCCATTGACGCCTGAAACCTGGAACGACTTTGCTCGGTTGGTCGAGGCGAATAATGGCGTCTGGGGTGGCTGCTGGTGCATCGGCTTTCACTCGGAAGGTCTTCCCAAGGGTTGCACCGTGGAGCGCAACAGATCCCTTAAGGAGCAACACGTCGCGAACGGGACGGTGCACCAGATCCTCGTCTACGACGGAGACGAATGTGTCGGCTGGTGCCAGTATGGGCCCCCGTCAGAACTCCCGAACATCAAGAACCCGGGGACCTACGCCAAGGAGCTCACTGAGCTGCCGGACTGGAGGATCGGCTGCATCTTCACCGGAACCCGTCATCGGGGAAGAGGTGTGGCCCGCGCCGCGGTCGCGGGAGCGTTGGACGCCATCGGCCTCGCGGGGGGTGGGACGGTCGAGGCCTACCCAGAGCAGGTCGAGGGCCGCCCGCCCCAGCGCGGCGCCTACTTTCACACTGGACCCGAATCGCTGTTTGCCGACTTCGGCTTCGTCCGAGACCGACGAGTGGCGAAGTGGCGCTGGGTGATGCGCCGAGAGGTGCGCGCCCAGTAGCGCGTGGTGGTTGATGAGAGGGTGCGGCGGCAAGGGGACTTCCCTCACGCGGTGGTCGGGGGAGAGTTGACAACACCGCGTCGACTACCGGCCATTCCATGATTTGCCGGTCGAAGGGAGCAGAGATGGGCTCATTGACGTGATGCACACGATCTGTCGAAGGATCGATGTCGCCACCACGTGATGGGACTCTCGCCACGGCTCCACGACGACTGATTACGATGAGCGCGTGCCAGAACTGCAGCGACTGCGAGCCGATCACGCATCGGCGGTCTTGGCCTTCGAATTGGCGAATCGCGCCTACTTCGCGACTCACATCTCCGATCGCGGCGATGAGTACTTCAGCAACTTTGACCAGGAGCACAGCGCCCAGTTGGCCGAACATGAATCGGGGTCCTGCGCCTATCACGTGCTTGTCGATGAGGATGGCGCGATACGTGGTCGATTCAATCTCTACGAGATTCATGACGGCGCCGCGAACGTCGGATACCGGGTCGCGAAGGACGTCGCCGGCCGAGGGGTCGCCACCGCTGCCGTGAACGAGTTGTGTCAAATCGCGGTGGAGCAGTACGGCGTGCAACGGCTCCGGGCGACGGTCACCCATGGGAACGTCGCCTCCCAGAAGGTGCTCACCAGGAATGGGTTCATCCCCGACGGCCCCGCGGAGCCCGGAGGTCGCCCGGGCACCTGGTATCTGCGTACCCTGGGCGAAGAGTGCGTTGACGTTGGCCGTTGACCGCCAGGCAACGAAGACCTGGTTGAGATTCGGCTCGGTGCCGGTGCGGCCAATGTGCGGGTCGGGACAAGGGCAATGACCTTCTGGGGTCGCGGGCGATTTCTTCTCGACGCTTCACCTGTCAGATCACGCGCCCGAGAGATCTTTCGTCGAGTGGGGCATACTGAGCGTATGGGCGATTCTCCTCAAACCCTGAGCGCAATCGACATCGACGAGGTGGTGAATGGTTTGCGCCGAGTGACCGCGTGGGAGCGCTCGCTCGCGCGACAGCGTCTGGCAGCCTCGTCACCGGGTCGCAGGCCAACACCGGATCACCAATTCGTCGAGACCGGTGCGCAGTGCAGTGCGTACTCGTCCATCGCCTTTGCCCTCGCGAGACTCGCCGGTGTCCGCGCCACGCTGGCGATGGTATTTTCCTCGCTGACGGAGAATTCGACCGCGTGGGTCTGGACCGCGTGGGTCACGTTGGACGTCGTCACGATTACTTCGTTTTCGATTGTGTTGAGTCTGTCCCTCGTGCGATGGCGTCAGGGCATACGTGCGGGACGTCACTTTTGCGCCCCTTGACAAGGATCGCGGAGTCGCGATTCGACCCCGCTCAAAGGCGCAACGTTTTGCTCGGCACCTGCCCGCTGGCCCAGACGTGGCGTAGCGGGAAGATCGTCGTGCGATCAATGACGGCGACTCCCACGGCCGCCAATCAACGTTCGAACAGTGGGGTGCCGCTAGCTTGATGGCGTTGGTCGTCGCGGGGTTCTTCTTCTCTTGAAGGCAACCGCGAAGGGTCGTTGCGTGAGACGAGTGCCTCGCGGGTGGCTCGACGGGTTCGCCTCTGTTCGCGGCGGCGGTCTGTCGATGTGGCTGTGGCGCGGTTGTGGTCCCTTGTGGCGAGGCGTCGCACCCTCGTGGAGTGGCGGACCTCGACTCGGCCGCCCGTTGGGGAAGGGGCCCGGCGGTCCGATCGACGGGAATTGATCAGTGCGGACACCCGTGACACCATCGCGTTTCCCCGCGTCGTCGTGGGTCGCCGGGTCCTCACGAGGGATGTCGTCCGCCAGGAAGGGTTCTTGAACGATAATGGGTCCATGGTCGATCGCAACGTCTTGGGTGGGGCGTTGGAGCCGTGCGGCTCCGATCCCGTCACGGGCTTCTACCGCGACGGGTGCTGCACGACGGGACCCGAAGACCGGGGAAGCCACACGATCTGCGCCGTCGTGACCGCCGAGTTTCTCGAGCATCAACGGACCATTGGCAACGACCTGACCACCCCCATGCCCCAATACGGGTTTCCGGGATTGATTCCTGGTGACCGATGGTGCGTGACCGCCGCCAACTGGCTCCGTGCGCACCGCGACGGGGCGGCGGCGTTTGTCGTTCTGGCCTCCACGCACGAGCGCGCCCTCGAGATCGTGCCTCTCGATGCGCTGCGTGAGCATGCCGTCGACGTGCCGTCCGGACCGGGCGACCTCCGAGCATGATC
>JABBNY010000203.1 GCA_019352095.1 Acidobacteriota bacterium | reverse complement strand
GCTCGACGCTCTCTACACGGCCTGGAAGACCGACACCGACTGCGGCCTGCACTCGCTGATGCTCGCCAGCGACACCGCGACCGTGAACGAACTCAACGCTCGTGCCCGTTTCGACCGTGTCGCCAGTGGTGTCGTCATCGAACATGGGGTCGACGTTGCGGGGGCCATGACGGCTGGCGTCAACGACCTCGTGGTAACCCGCGAGAACAATCGACGGCTCACGGCGGAAACTAACTGGGTCAAAAATGGTGACGTGTGGAACGTCTCGGCGACCCACGCCGACGGCTCGATGACCGTCACCCGGGTCGGTGGAAACGGCTCCGTGATCCTGCCAGCCAGTTACGTCGCTAAGAACGTCGAGCTCGCCTACGCCACAACGGCGCACCGCGCCCAGGGACGCACCGTCGACACCGCGCACGCGTTCGCGAGTCCCGCCACCACTCGCGAAGTGCTGTACGTCGCCCTGACGAGAGGTTCGGAGTCCAACCACCTCTACGTGGACACCCACTACGACCCGGATCCGTCAACCGGCCACGACGGGCTGACCGAGATCCCCACTTCGTTGGAGGTGCTCGCCGGTGTGCTGCGCCACGAGGGAACTGACGTGTCCGCCACCGACATGATCCGTTCGTCTCAGACCCAGTCCATCGCCGCGCTCCTCGCCGAGTACGACACTATCGTCGCCACGGCCGATGGCCCTCGCTGGGATGAGGTGCTCGGCCAGTCGGGACTCAGCGAAACTGAGTTGGCTCAGGCCAAGGCCTCCCCTGCGTACGGAGCGCTGCTCGCCCAACTACGGGATGCGGAGAACCGGGGCTTCGACGCTGACACCGAACTGCCGATGCTGGTCACAGGTCGTTCGTTCGGAGACGCTGATGACGTTGCCAGCGTCCTGCACCACCGCGTCGATAGCTACGTGACCGGCGTCGGTTACCCCAGTCCACCGGCGAGCGAACTTATCGCCGGAATCTTCCCACGTCCCAGTGGGATCACCGACCCCGATGTCGCTCTCGCGCTCGACGATCGTGCCGAAGCTATGGAACGACGAGCACTCGAACTCGCCATGATCGCGATTGAACGCGGTGATTCCTGGGTGCACGATTTCGGTGATGCTCCCGAGACGGGTGAACTCTACGAGCAGTGGACACTAGAGGTTTCAGCCGGCGCTGCTTACTTTGACCGCTGGTTGATTGACCAACCAGGCACCATCCCCGACGACGCCATTGTCAACCTTGAACAAGAGACTCAGCGAATTCGTGTCCTCAATGCCGCACAACGAGCCCGGGTACTCGCCCAGATCGACGACACGCCCGAAGCGTCCGCGTACGTTCCGTCCAGCGACGACTTCTGGGAGCCGCCAAGCCCGAACTTCGGACTCGACCTCTAACAACCGCTCGATACGCTCGCACGAATTGCTTCGGTTGAAGTCCAGCTCATTTCTCAAAATTGTGAGGATTTCGGTGATCACTAAGTCCGCCCGTTCGGCCGACTCGGCGCTTCGCGCTCGTCGACCTCGGGCGATAAGGCATGACACTTCTCGGACTCAAAAACTCGAAATCTGTCGATACTTTCCATACGTCTAAC
This sequence comes from Acidobacteriota bacterium, assembly GCA_019352095.1. Lineage (GTDB taxonomy): Bacteria > Actinomycetota > Acidimicrobiia > Acidimicrobiales > RAAP-2 > RAAP-2. Next base: position 3,258 of record JABBNY010000203.1, on the reverse strand, counting down.
GAGGAACTTTGCAAACCCAGAATCGGATCAACAATTAACTCGTTCGTCCGCAAATAGGTGTGACACGGCACGAATATCCTGACTTCATGTCTGACATCTTGAGACCCGAGGAAGTTGAATGGTTCAATTGCGCCACAAGGTTTCTCGAGGAAAGAGAGGCCCAGCAACCGGAATTCTCGGCGTCGACCACAATGGCGGCGCTGAAGGAGAACTTCTTTGGTCAGATTCGTTTTGATGAGTTGAGCGATCTCGAAGGGGAGCTGCGGCGGTACTTCAACATTGTCGAGATTCCGAAACCAAAGGTCGGCGAACAACTTAAGATACTCAGTCTTTCTTGGCTAGCGGTCACATTCAGAAATGCCCACTCTTCATTTTTCTTGGCACAAAATGGATACCGCGACACTTCGGTTGCGAACTCCCGCGTCGCACTTGAACACTCGATTTACTTGTCACTTCTCGCAAGTGGCCGTGACAGAGACAGGATTGCATCTCGGATGGAAGGTCTCTATCTCAAATTCCATAAAGGAATCGGAGATGACCTCTCGACATCAGATCTTGCCATTGATGAATTCTTCCGTTTGGCCTTAGAGGAGCTTCCCAATGTGGATCCCGGTCGCAAAAATTGGTCGGACGTCGGTGAACAAGTTTGCAATCTTCTCGATAGTGGAGATGTTGTCTATTCGAATTATCGAATCCTTTCGAACATGATGCATCCGGGCTTTGCAAGCTCGGAACCTTTCGTCTATTCGGTGAAGTATGACGAAAGTGCGAATTGCACTTGGGCTCCTGTGATAAATCCGGCCAACACAGTCGCTTTCATGGCGGTGGCGTCGTGCGTTTGGGCAGCCTGGTCAATTGAGCATTTGTTCGAAGAGGAGTATTTCGAAAGAGCGCTAGATCCCATTGCGAATCGCCTCAAACTCCATCGGCTGTTCAGGGAGTGACGGATAACGACCTGTTGAATCTCCATTTGCGCGGGAATGAATTAATGACACCAGTAGTTTAAATTCGGGGGTGGTGGCAGTTTGAAGCGCCCGATACCATGCGCATTGCAATATTTGAATTGGTTAGATACAGAATCGTGGTGATTCATTACTTGGTTCTTCCAACTTCGTAATCTGTTTCAAGTGGTTTGCCGTGTAGTTGGTCCCAGGATTCTCAGGTGGCGCTCCTCTTCACCCAAGTATCGACCTCTAACTGTGGACTCAAGTGAGACCATCAATCTCGCAACCTCGGCGAAGGAATATTCGAGTTCATCCGTTAAGTATCCGATTGACTTCTGTATCAACGTCGGTAGTTCAAATGGAAATTCGCCGGGCTCGCGCTTACGCCCGTTTGGCAATTTGTTCAATTGAATATTCATCGTTGTATACATTCGGTCAGAGATCATCTCAAGATCGTGTGCACGATGGATCAAGGCCGCGAAAGATACCTTCCAATTGTGCTTGAGAACACCAAGGTCCTGAAATCTAACTCGCAATAATTGAGGACGAATATCCCTCTCGGGCATGAGGAACTCAGACGCGAACCGATCCGCCTCAACTTCAATAGATTCAGTTGTATCTCCAGAGTGAAGAACAAGGTGACCCATCTCATGCGCCATTGCAAAACGGAGGTTGGATGCAGTCATCCTTTGATTCAACAAAATGACATGCCTCCCGCTTTGTTGCGGCATTGTCAATGCAGAGATCTTCTCGTGAAAGAGATCAGCGCGAACTACTGGCGAGCCGGTTCCCTCAACCAATTCAACAAGACTTGGAGCTGGTCCAGGCGGTATTCGCCAGGATGCCCTCAATGCTCTGGCTGCTTCTTCTGGTTCGTAACCCTCTAACATTGGCCACCCTCGAAGATCACCGAGTTCGACAGTCCCAAATAACCGGGTCATCTCCATCCGTACGACGTTGGCAAAGGCGTGAGCGCGTTGGAGTGGTTTCGCCGGCAATGTGCGTCTGCGACGATGGAAGAAGTCAATGAGACCTTCAGGTACTACATTCCCCGCTTGGCTAAAGAATTCCGGCGGCACATCCAACACGTTGGCAAGAATTTCAATCTTCTCGTCCGGCGGAAGCTTGAATCCATTCTCAATTTGGGAATAACTTGCCTGGGACATTCCAATTGCCGACGCGAGAGCCACTTGTGTGAACCCAACTGACTCGCGAGCGACCGTCAGCATTACGTTATTGAATGTCATTGACTACTAATCAACTTTCCCCATTTGAGTGTCGGAGCGGAATAATCTTCCCAACCGTAGGTGAGTTGTTGGGAACAATGGGCAGAGGTGATGTTTGCGGGCCGAAATCTCCATCAGCAAGTCGATCAAGGTCTAACGCCCATTCATTCAAGCGACCACTCCGTTTCGTCAAGAGCACCTGCGTAATTTCCGTCTCCGTGCGATCAAGTGTCGCGCCGCAAGAGAGATAAACGAGCCCCTGCGGCAGACCGGGGAGAGTGCCCTGTTCCGCAATGACAGTTTGGGCGCCGGATGATTGGTTTGATGTCAATCCGCTCCGACCGTGATGCTTGAAACGAATCGCTGCGATCTCATCCCAGACATACCAATAGATGGTGTCCTTCACATGGAGTTCAATCTGGGCATGAACCAGTAAACGGCGATTCGCATGCTGGATCATGAGATCGCTCATGTCCTGGCGACGAGTGCGAGCCAACAATCCAAGTGGCTGATTGTGCAGTTCATCCCATGCATCGCGAACGATGGTGGTCAGCAATCGAGCACCCTCCTGTCCAATCAATTCGATTGCTTCTGGCTCGAACATCTGTTCGCCTCCTGTGTATTATTCATTCACAAAATATTATCACGAAATTTTTACAATGTCGCATCATGATCGAATTAGTGGGGTTCATCGCATAGAACGGGGGCTTCTAACAGTCCAATTGACATCAATTAACACTTTTGTCTTAGGTTCGGACTCCGACCCATCGAGTTATAAATCCAAGAGTCACATCGTCGAATTAATCTGACCACGTGACGGTTGATGGCCAGAGTCCTAGGAAGCGTGCGAAACCACTAACGGCTCGCGAGCTGACCTCGATCATCACACTTTGTATCCGTGGGGAAGTTACCGGAAAACATCCTTGGCCTTCGCGGGACCTTGCAGTGGTGCTGTTTCTCGTGACGACGGGGATCAGGGTAGATGAATTCCTCAACGTACGGGTGCGCCAATTCACCGAGATTGGTAGCTCAGCAACGCGCTTTCCGCACTTCTCACGTGCGATATACGTCCCCCACTTAGCGATAGT
>JABBNY010000011.1:721-27931 GCA_019352095.1 Acidobacteriota bacterium | reverse complement strand
TGATCTCGTGGGCGCTGACGTCGGTGTTGCCGTCCTCGGACCGGATCTTGACCACCGAGGTTCTTTCGAGGACCAGTCCCGACCTACGTGACTTGATCGTGGCGCTGGCCGCTGGGGCCGCTGGCGCCTATGCGACCTCGCGAGAAGACATCTCGTCGTCCCTGTCGGGGGTCGCGGTCGCGGTGGCGTTGGTCCCACCGCTCAGTGTCGTCGGATTTGCTGTGTCGATCGGACGGTTCGACCTCGCCCGCGGAGCCCTGCTGCTCTACGTGGTGAACTTATTCGCAATCATTCTGGTCGGTGCCGGGGTCTTCCTCGCCAGCGGCTTCGTGCCCCGTGGTCGGTTGCGCGCGGCTTCGAAGCGCATCCGCGTCGGGGTGGCCGTCGTGGCGTTAGCCCTCGTAGCGGTCGCGGTGCCGCTCACGATCGCGTCGGTTCGCAGTGCGAGCCGAGCCCAACTCTCCCAGACGGTGAATCAGACGATCGTCACGTGGCTCACCCCCTATCCTTCGCTGACGGTGGATGGCGTGACGATCACCGGCGTCGACGTGCAGGTGCAATTGTCAGGCCCCGTCGCTCCGCCACCCACCAAAGAGTTGATAACCATGCTCAAGAGCATGGTCGGTCCTAGTGTCGCAGTCAGAGTGGTCTGGTTCCAGACATCGAAGTAGCTCAACATCACGCGAATGCTGAAGGTTGATTGCACCATCATTCACTTCTGTCAAGGGCGCTCGGCGAACCTCGATGCACGACTCTCGCCACTGTGCCAGCGTCCAGCGCAAAGAGGCGGAACCGCACTGTCGTGGGGTCTAGTGCACAAGTGGACGGTTATTGTTTCAATTGGATCGAGAACGACCGAAAGCGGTCGGTGATCCACCGCCCGCCCGCCCGCCAGACGGAGGGTCACCTGAGGCCTCGAAGGTAGACGAGTCACAAAACGCCCGATCCACTAGAGATTCGACGTCTCGGTGTACTGGCCGGTCGTCTCAACGGTGCGGCGCTGAACGTTCGTCGAACTCGTCTCCAAACGAAAGTTTGCCCGTAGTACTCACTCCAATGGCGATGTCGAGCGCGGTGTGTAGGCCCTACGGGTCGTAGATCTCGTAGCGCACGGCGAAGACCATGACGGCGAGCAGCATGATGCCAAGTCCGGCGCCAAAGTAGCCCCCATATCGACGTGATGAATATCCCTGCGAAGAGGCTGCGCCGCCGATGGGATTGTTCGTACTCGCCGTGGTTTAACTCGGTCAGTCGTTTTGCAATCAAAGGTGCCAGGGCGAAGAGCAGTGTGGCGACACCGATGAGCCAACGAACGACACTGCGAAAAGTCAGCGTCGACTCGACACGGAGCAGTGTGGTCCCGGCGAGTGAACTGAAGAAGCACGTGGGAATGAGTGAACGCCGCAGCACCTTGTGGGCGGCCAAGGTCAGAATTCCCGTGGTCGCCAGCGTGGGGAAGCTGAAGGAGTTCCTCTTGCCGGCAATGCCGTTGGCTACACCGGCCGCGATGGCGGCCAAGCACTGGATCGTGAGTCGCCGATCAACTCGAAGTGACGAAGCCCGCCGTGTCTAACTCTGGTGTGACGAGGCGAGTTCACTGAGTACTGCGAGATCGTTCGATCCACCGAGCGCCATAAGACGATCCCCAGCGAGGATGACCGTGTCACCCGTTGGTCGGATGACGTCCCTACCTCGCTCGATCGCGGTGATGAGAACGCCGCGTGGGATCGAGGTCGCGCGCACCAACCCTCCGGCGAGCGGGGAATCGTTGACCACCACGATCTCGGAGATACCGGTGGAACCACCCAACTCGGAAAGCCGTCGAACGTTGGCCTGCATTGTGCGCCGGTAATTGCGCACGATGTCCGATATTGAAATTGTGCCGATGACCTGTCGGTCATCATCGATGACGGCCGCCCACGTCTGGGGAGTGGAGGTCAAGGTTTCGAGCACGACGTCCAGGTGCACTGACTTGTGGATCGGTGCGAACGTGGTGTCGACCGCGGCGTCGATGATGAAGCCGTTTGGTTCTTCGGATGCTTGCGTGAGGGCTTCGAGTGTGATGACGCCCACGTAGCGGCCGTCGGCGTCAACGAAGGGCGCGGCGCCGACCCCGCGCTCGTGCAAAAGGTCCTGTGCGCTAGCGCGATCGATGGGCCTAGAGAGGACGCATCGCGCCGGAGCCATCGCGTCCGAGACGTCCACCATGGCGAGCAGGGGAAGACCGGTGAGGATGCGATGTGCGGGTGACTCTGCGCGACTGCGCAATTGGCTGCGATAAATCGTGTCGTCGTTTCGTCGTACGATGAGCGTCGCTAGGCCGACCGCCAACATGGCCGGCACGATCAACGAGAGGGTGCCGGTCATTTCGGCGACCATCAGCATCACGGCGAGTGGTGCTCTTGAGATACTTCCGAAACAGGCCATCATCCCGACGATCACGTAGGGCGCGGGGTCGTGGCCGAGGCTCGGTACGACGGGCTCGAGTAGTCGCCACACCGCACCACCGACGAAGGCGCCGATCACCATACCCGGTCCGAAGATGCCCCCCGAACCACCTGAGCCGATCGAGAGGCCGGTGGTCGCAATGCGCGCAAAGGGCAGAATGAGGACGATCCAGAGCGGTATGTGAAGCAGTTGGGTACCGAGCCCCTGCTGGATCCAGCCGTAGCCCGTACCGAGCACCTCGGGAATCGCTAGCGCGATGCATCCAACCAGCAACCCACCAATCGCCGGACGGATCCATCGGGGTATGGACAACCGGGAGGAGAATGCGGAAATTCCGTAGAAGCCCTTGGCGTACAAGAGGCCGACTAGGCCACCAATGATGCCGATGATTCCGAACCAGACCAATTGCATCGCGCTCGTGAGATGGTAGTTGCCAATGTAACCAAAGAGCGGCCCGAAACCTTCAAATGATCCCCATACTGCGTAGCCGACGATAGAGGCGATGAATGAAGGGAGTAGTGCTTCTACTTCGAAATCGTCTCGATACAGGATTTCGGTGGCGAGTATCGCGCCGCCGAGGGGGGCGCCAAAGATCGCGCCAATGCCCGAACCGATTCCGCTCGCCACTGTGATGCGAGCATCAGCCGGACTGAGGTCGAGGAATCTGGCGAGGAACGAGCCGAATCCTGCACTGATCTGACCGGTGGGCCCTTCGCGTCCTCCCGAGCCTCCCGAACCAATGGTGAGCGCCGACGCGATGATCTTGACGAAAACGGTTCGCATGCGCACACCGCGAGGATTGTGGTGCACCGCCGCAATGGCGGCGTCAGTGCCGTGCCCCTCGGCTTCGGGCGCAATAGAGAACACGAGGATCGCGCCGATCAGCGCTCCAACGGAGGCGACGAGTGGGATCGCCCACGGTCTCGCGAAGTGCGCCGATGCCGCCGCGCCACCCTCGCTTGCCGGCGTGGGCACGTCGTAGCCCGCCAACACGTGTAGGAAAAGGTACGTCGACAGTCGCAGCGCCTCGTAGAAGACCACGGCGCCCAGACCCGCAATGATGCCGATGATCGTTCCGAGTAGTAGCCATTTCTTGGTGTAGGTGGTTGAAGTGAGCCACCGTCCGATGCTCACCTGCACCGCACGTGACCGGTGCGATAAGCGGTGCGCGAGTTTGAGTTCAGTGGGTGACATCTAGAGGTCCCATCCCGTCGACCAGTCCTGCTCGGGTACTTCGCCCGCCGCTGTCGCGAAGTGGCTCAGTGCGTGCACGAGCACGTCCCGCTCATCGGGAGCAATGGAGTTGACGATCGTTTCAATCTCGTGACGACGACGATTCGTGACCTGTGAAACCAACGTCAAGCCCTTCTTGGTCAGTGCCAAGTGCACCTGGCGACGATCATCGACTTGCTCGTTGCGGGCGATCAGGCCCTTTTTTACAAGGCGGTCACACATGCGAGTGGCCGTCGCCGACGTCACGCCAACCGACTCGGCGAGGCTGGCGAGGTTCTGGGGACCTCGTGAGGCGAGCACAATCATGGTCCGGTATTGGGTGAGCGTCACCTCATCGGCTATATCGGTGAGGGACCGAGCGGCGACCGCAACGAGGACTCGACTAGCCGACAGCACGGCATCGATGACGGCTTCTGTTGGGCGAGAAGACGGCAAATCCTTTGAGTGCATCCACTAACTATTACATACAGCAACTATTCGAGACGAAACGGACACCTTGAGGGTGGTCTCACGACGCGTGGTGAGCGAGTGGTTCGCCTCCAAGGAGTTCTTTGGCCGATCAACAGGGGCACTCGTCACTCGCAATTTGGACAAGAAGTGGAAGTGATGCACCTGGTTCGAGAATCCTCCAGGCGACCGAGGTGATCGTGAAGAGAGCCTCCGAGTCCCAGTGCGGGCACGCACGTGGCCCACAGTGTCGAGAGGTGACTGCACGGGTACCGAGCCAGGTCGGACGAAAAGAAGGCACCTGCGTTGAGGCGTGCGGCCTCAACTCCAGGCCGCGTCTATCTCGTTACGTTCGATTTACGAGACGTCCGTGAGTCGTGCGGAGAGCTCCCAGAGCTGGCGAGCAACCTCGCCATCGTGCGCTCGATTCGAAGGAACGCCGAGCGCGGGGTACCCGCGCAAGTTTCGAAGGCGGGCGGGGCCGATGTAGGAGCCGCCGGCCACGTCCATCGTTGCGCCGTAGAGCGTCGGGAGCGCACCCATGTGTTCGCTCTGAGCCACGAACCGATTCCCGACGGAGACGGCTACGGATAACGCCGCGCTGCCGGTGTGGTGTTGCAGATTGGTCGCGGCGTATCCGGGGTGGACGGCGAGCGCGCGCACCGGTGAACCGCTTTCTCGCAGGCGTCGTTCGAGCTCAAGTACGAAGAGGAGATTGGCCAGCTTCGACTGCGCGTACGCGGCCCAGCGCTTGTAGGTTCGTCGCTCCCAGTTCAAGTCATCGAGATCGATTCGACCCTGGCGGTGCACTTCAGAGGACACCACGACGATTCGATCTCGAATGCGAGGGAGCAGCAGGTTCGTAAGGGCGAAGTGACCGAGGTGATTCGTGCCGACTTGCATCTCGAACCCGTCAGCCGTGCGTTGCATCGGAAGCGCCATCACGCCGGCGTTCGCAATAAGTATGTCAAAGGGTTCACTCGTTTCTTCGGCGAAGGAGCGAACCGACTGCAAGTTCGCGAGGTCGAGGTGGCGAACCCGCACGTCTCCCGCCATTGTTGACGCGGCGGACTCGCCTTTGGCGACGTCGCGAACCGCCAGAGTCAATGACGCGCCGACCCGAGCCAGCGCCGCGGCGGCACTTCGCCCGATCCCGCTGTTGGCCCCGGTGATGATGACGTGACGACCTCGAAGGTCGGGAAGGTTCGCGTCACTCCAGTGGTTCGTTGGCACGCACAGAAATCTAGAGGCTGAACGTTCAGCGCGGATCACATAGCACGAGGGGAATCTCGCGCTGCGCTCGGCGTTGGTACGAGGCGTAGGGCCGGTAGCTCGCGATGATCTGGGGCCAGAGTTCGGACGCTTCCTCGGCGGTGGCGACGCGAGCGCGCATCGGACGTCGGAGCTTGCCAGTGTTTAACTCGACGTCGGGGTGCACGACTAGGTTCTCGAACCACTGCGGATTGCGGTCGTCACCACCCTTCGAGGCCACCAGCACCAGGGACGAACCCCTCGTGGCGGGAGAAGCGAGGATCACGGTTCGCTCGAGGCCCGACTTGCGCCCCGTGGTGTGCAGTTCCACCATGGGCATGCCGAAGGCCGATGTGCCGTATCGCCGTCCCGTCGCGCGCAGCACCGTGCGATGTAAGAGATTGAGCGACTTGAAGCCACTATCAATCAAGGACTGTGGCACCCTCATGGGCTGACTCTACTGGCCGCGAGATCGATGACGCGTTTCGTCGTCCCCGCGAGTCGCGGCCCTTCGTCGCCGCTCGTGGCCGAGGTGTCGCGTGGTGCAGTGGCCTGACGCTCGCGAAGGTGACCAAATCCATCAGCGTTAGTCTCGTGACGTGACCTCCGTTGACCGATCTCGAATCAAGAGCGCGTCAATCGCGAGTCGCGTGATGTCCCTCGATGACGCCGCCCAGTTCATCCGACCGGGCGACAACGTCGGCATGAGCGGCTTCACGGGAGCGGGCTACCCCAAAGAGGTGCCCGGCGCGCTTGTTCGAAGAGTCGAGGCCGCGGCCGAGCGCGGTGATCGTTTCGCCGTGAGCGTCTGGACGGGAGCCTCGACGGCTCCCGAGCTCGATGGAGCACTCGCGGCCGTCGACGCGATCGACCTGCGCATGCCCTACCAATCGGACCCGGTGAGCCGCGCGAAGATCAACGCCGGCCTTCTCGACTACCTGGACATGCACCTCTCGCACGTCGCCCAGATGGTCTGGGAAGGAGCCTTTGGTCACCTGGACGTTGCCGTGATCGAAGTCGCGGGCGTCACCGAGAACGGCGAACTGATCCCTTCGTCGTCAGTGGGTAACAACAAGACGTGGATCGACATGGCCGACCGGGTCATCCTCGAGGTGAACTCGTGGCAGCCCGCCGCACTCGAAGGGATGCACGACGTCTACTACGGCACGGCACTGCCACCCAATCGAAAGCCCATCCAGATCGTCACACCGTCGGACCGCATCGGGGTCCCCTACCTGCACTGTCCACCCGAGAAGATCGTCGCCGTGGTCGAGACGAACTCGCCTGATCGCAACACCGCCTTCAAACCCGTTGACGACACCTCCAAGCGCATCGCCGAGCACCTCCTCGAGTTCCTGGCGTACGAAGTGAAGGGAGGGCGCCTGCCGGCATCGCTCTTGCCGCTGCAGTCGGGTGTCGGCAACATAGCCAACGCGGTACTGCGTGGTCTCGACGGGGGACCGTTTCGCCCGCTGAGCGCGTACACCGAGGTCATCCAGGACGGGATGTTGGCGTTGCTGAAATCGGGCACGATGAACACGGTCTCGGCGACGGCCTTCTCGCTCAGCGAAGAGGGTGCCGCCGACCTGCACGCCAATATCGCCGAGTACCACGACCGGATCATCCTTCGACCCCAGGAGATCAGCAACCACCCCGAGGTGATACGTCGACTCGGCTGTCTCGCGATGAACGGCGCGATTGAAGCTGACATCTACGGCAACATCAACTCCACCCACGTCATGGGCTCGAGCATCATGAACGGCATCGGGGGCTCGGGCGACTTCGCCCGCAATGCATACATCGCAATGTTTCTCACGCCGTCGACCGCGAAGAACGCCGCGATTTCTTCGATCGTGCCGATGGTGAGCCACGTGGACCACACCGAGCACGACGTGCACGTGGTCATCACCGAGCAGGGCGTCGCGGACCTGCGAGGTCTGGCACCGCGCCGGCGAGCCCAGAAGATCATCGATAACTGCGCGCATCCGAATTACCGAGCGATGCTGCAGGACTACTTCGATCGAGCGAGCGCGACGTCGCCGGGTAAGCACACCCCGCATCTGATCGAAGAGGCGCTCTCGTGGCACGCGCGCTACTTGCGCGATGGCACGATGCAGCCCGCATGACGAACGCGCGCACGCCAGGCGCTGGCCCGGCGGCCACCGAGATCTGCAGGGTGCCGGCCAACACTTCGGCGTTCGCCCGTCGTAGTCACCTCGTGCATCGATCCGCTACGTCGAGAACTTCGACCACGGCCACGTAGTCCCACGCTCGAAGTTGGAGTGACCAAATGCCCTGGACCGCGCGCAGTGGCGGTGCTATTCCGGTAGGAGACGTGCTTCGAATGGTGCGACTGTCGTAGTGGCGTCGCATCGTGAGGAATCTCGAAAGGAGATACCCATGAAGGCTGTGCAATACCGGACGTTTGGTGGTTCACCCGAGGTGGTGGAGATTGACAAGCCCGTCCCGGGACCGGGACAGGTCCTCTTGAAGGTGACCGCCGCGGGACTTTGTCACTCGGATGTCTTCGTGATGAGCATTCCCGAGGACCAGTACTTCCTCGGCACACTGCCGCTCACCCTCGGACACGAAGGCGTGGGCACCGTGGCCGAGCTCGGTGCCGGCGTGACGAACGTCACGTTGGGCCAGAACGTCGCGGTCTACGGACCCTGGGGCTGCGGGGTGTGTCACCAGTGCGCCCAGGGCCACGAGAACTACTGCCTTCGTGCCGCGGAACTGAACATCCTCGCCCCGGGACTGGGTGCGCCAGGCGCGATGGCCGAGTACATGCTCGTCGACGACGCGCGCCACCTCGTCGACATCGGGGACCTGGACCCGGCAATCGCGGCGCCGCTCACCGACGCGGCGTTGACGCCGTACCACGCCATCAAAGCCAGCCTGCCCAAGCTCGGTGCCGGCACGACGGCGGTCGTGCTCGGCGCGGGCGGACTCGGGCACCTCGGTATCCAGATCCTTCGAGAACTGAGCGGGTGTCGGATCGTGGCGCTCGACATCGACGAGGCCAAGTTCCAGTTGGCGAAGGACTCCGGGGCGGACGTGACCATGCTCTCCAGTGACCCGGACGTCGTGGCGAAGGTACGTGCGCTGACCCACGGTCGCATGGCCGAAGGCGTGTTCGACTTCGCGGGGTTCCAGGAGAGCCTCGACGTCGCTCGTCAACTGGTCGGTGTCGGCGGCGACTTCAAGATCGTCGGACTCGGCATGGGCGGCGCCACCATTCCGGTTGGTTTCTTCGCGACCCCCTACGAGGCGCACATCGCCACCACGTACTGGGGTTACCGCGAGGAGTTGTTCGAGGTGATCGAACTGGCGAAAGAGGGACGCCTCAACGTCCATGTCGAACGTTTCTCAATCGATCAGGCGCCCGCCGCGTACGAGAAGTTGCACCACGGGACCTTGAACGGACGTGGCGTCATCGTCATGTAAGTCGTTGTCACACCAACGAAGTGTCGGCCCCGAATTCGAATTGGTTGGGTTTCGGATTCGGGGCTCCGTCTTTGGACTGCGTCTCGCGAAAAACGCCTAGGCCAGGTCGGCGCCGAGCGAGGACGCGATGAACGAGTGCCACTCGGGCTCTTCGAATGGTGTTGGCGCACCCAGATGTCGCACGATGAATACTTGAGCGAGTGCCGACTTCTCGGGGCTCTTCGAATACTGCGCCTCGCGCAAGAGACACGTGGCCTGGATGATGCCCATCATTGACGTGAGATGGTGGCGAAAGTTGGCGTCCGCGTAGGGCTGGTCGGCGAGTGAACGCTCGAGCCCTGGTTGCAGCGAACGCATCGCGAGCTCGATTACGTGCACCGCGTTGTCGTGGCCCTCGACGAGGGCCAACTCGATTTTCACCCACTGCTCGACGTCCTCGAGCAGCCCGAGTCGCACGCAGTCGCGTTGCACCTGGGCGCAGAGCACGTTGTGCGTGCCCTCCCAGCTCTCGAACACGACCGCGTCGCGGTAGAGGCGCGGTAGGGGGGAGAAGTCCTCGATCGTGCCGTTGCCCCCGAGGACCTCGATAGCGCGGTGCACGACGTCTGAGGCGGCGACCGAGGTCACGTACTTGTTGGCGTTGACGAGAAAACGGTGGACCGCGACGTCGCTGGGGGTGGCGGAGCCTTCGTCGATCTTGGCCACCAGTTCAGTGAGCGCGAACGTGGAGGCGAGCGCTGCGCACATCTCACTCTTCATGATCACGAGTTGCTCGCGCACCGCAGGGAACGTCGAGATCGCCACCCCGAAGGCTTGTCGATGACGGGCGAAACTCGACGCCTCAAGGTAGCTGCGACACATGATGCCGGCTGAACCGACGGCGTTGAGCCAGCGCGACGTGTTGAGCAGTTCCGACACCGCGATTTTGAAGCCGTCGGCGAGTTCACCGATCGGCCAGGCCAGCGCGTTCTCGAAGTCGATCTCCCCCGAGGCCAAGGCGCGCGTGCCCAACTTGTCCTTAAGGCGTCGCAGGCGAAAGCCGTTGGGCGTCACGCCGTCGAGTGAGCGCGGGATGACGAAGCACGCGAGTCCCTTGGTGCCGGGACCGGCCGACGTGGGCCGGGCGGTCACCGCGAAGAGATCGGCGTCGGCGACCGAGCAGAACCACTTCTCGCCGCTGATGCGAAAAGCCCCCGCGATATCGGGGTCGACAACTGCCTCGACGACGTTGGCGCCGACGTCCGAGCCACCTTGAACCTCGGTGAGGAACTGAGAGCCTCGAAGGGCCTCGCTCGCGTCGGCGTTGGCGAGTAACGAGAGGTACCGGTCGCAGAGCTCTCTACTTGCGTGATGCTCGAGGGCGCGGCGCATCCCGATCGTGCAGACGATCGGGCAGGCCTGACCACCTTCACCGATGTGCGACAAGAGGAGGAACTGCGCGGCGACCTGGAAGGCGCCTTCGAAGTCGAGCTTGGTCGCGAGCATGCCCGAAGCCCACGCGGCCTGGGCCGCGTGGGCGTTAGCGGGGTGGAACTCGATCTCGGCGATGTGCTGGCCGAGTTCGTCGTAGGGTCGCAGTTTGGGGAACTCACGGTTGCGTTCGAGTAGCGCCACCGCGGGCTCGATCCGGGTCGCGACCACCTCGCCGAAGGAGACCAGTTCCTCGCGCAGCGACTCGGGAAGCGCGTGACCCATGCGCAGTTCGAGCACGTGTTCGAAATCGGGGATGGTGGCGAAGTAGTTCGTGGGCTTGGCCGCCCGCCACGTCATGAGGTCCTGTCGTCCGGGTTGCACGGCGCTCCTTTCGAAAAGGCTCTATACGCAGAGTTAGCACACGTGAGCGATGTCGTGGTTCGCCCCGGTGACGCCGCGAAGAGTCGAACGAGTAAGTTTTGACCATGCCAGAGTTCACCAATGAGAGCGTCGCCGCCATCGAAAACACCCTCAATGAGGTGGATCGCGCGCTTGAGCGCCTGCGTGTCGGCACGTATCGACTGTGCCAGGTGTGCGCCACGCCCATTAGTGACGCCGAGTTGACCGTGAACCCCTTGCTCGCGAACTGCCCCGCGCACCCCGAGCTGAGCTAGACACTTCCAAGCGAAAAGACCCGGTGGCGCAGCCACCGGGTCTTTTCGCGTACGGACTGGGGGATTACTTCTTGGTGGCCCAGAAGATCTCGGCGATGGCGTCGATCTCGCTCAAGAGACGATCGGCGATGTTGACGTCATTTGACTTCTTCGAGTCGCCCGCGGACTTGGTCGCCATCCAAAAGAGGTCGTGCAGGTTCGGGTACTCCTTCAGGTGCTCGACCTTGAAGTAGTCGGTCCACAGCACCCAGAGGTGGTGCTTCACGAGTTCGGCTCGCTCCTCTTTGATCAGGGTCGCACGGACCTTGAAGTCAGGGTCGCTCGAGGCGTTGTACTTCTCCATACAGCCCTTGACTGATTGGGCTTCGATCCGAGCCTGCGCCGGGTCGTAGACGCCGCAGGGTAGGTCGCAGTGGGCTGAGACGACTAGCGGTGTGCTGTGCTTGTCGAGAGCGCCGGTGATACGTGAAAGAAGCGTCATGGCTTCGCCTTTCGATTGTCGTGGTGCGTGAGAGGACAAATCGGTTCCTCATCTCGAAGGTTAGCGAGAGTCCTCGGTTAGCGTTCACTCTCGTGGCCCGCCTAGTGGAGTTCTTCATTCGTCGTCTGAGTGTCGAAGGCTCATCAATGGTGCCCACCTACCTCCCCGGCGAGCGTCTCACGGCCCTTCGTCGCTGGCGACCGGTGCGGGTGGGCGATGTGGTGGTCGTTCGTGACCCGAGGGAACCGTCGCGGTGGCTGCTGAAGCGCTGTGTCGCGAGAGAAGGCTCCTCCCTGGACCTTCGCGGTGACAATCGCGCCGCGTCGACCGATTCACGCGACTTTGGACTCGTGGCCAGTCGTGAAGTCGTCTGGCTCGTTCTCAAACAGCGCTCCTGACGAGCGAATACGCCCGTCGCCAATTGTTGACTAGACAGGTAGGCTTTGGGCATGTCTCGACTCTGCGTGTTGTCGTACCACACCTCGCCCCTGGCTCAGGCGGGCACGGGCGACGGCGGTGGGATGAACGTCTACGTGCGCGAGCTCTCGAGCGCCCTCGCGCGACTCGGACACGAGGTCTGCGTCTACACGCGACGCGACCACGCCTCCTCTCGCGACGTCGAGGTGGTAGAGCCGGGTTTTCGTGTGTACCACGTGAACGCCGGGCCGACGCGACCCCTCGGGCGTGACGAACTGGCCGAGCACGTCGGTGAGTTCACCGACGAGGTCGCCGCGACCTTTCGTCGCGAAGGGAACCCCGACGCGATCCACGCCAACTACTGGCTGAGCGGTCTCGCCGGACACCGATTGAAGCACGAGCTCGGCGTACCGCTCATCATGACGTTCCACACGCTCGAGCGGGTGAAGGCTGATCACTTCGAGTCAGAGTCCGAAGAGCGCGCACTCCAAGAGGCCGCGATCTTCGCCTGCGCCGATGCGGTGCTCGCGAGTTGTGAGGTGGAGGCCGAACAATTCGTGCGCTTCTACGACGCTGACCGGTCGCGCGTGCATATCGTGCCCCTCGGCGTCGAGCACGCCTTCTTCGCACCCGGTCACCGACCCCAAGCTCGCCGGGCACTCGGTCTTGACGCGGATACGTCCCTGCTCCTCTTCGTTGGTCGACTGCAAGCCCTGAAGGGTGTCGACCTGGCCCTCGAGACGCTGATCACCCTGCGTCGTCGTGGGCGTGATGCGACACTCGCCATCATCGGTGGCCCCTCGGGGGCCGATGGCCCAGCGACGCTCGCGCGTCTGCACGACCGGGTGAACGAGGCCGGCGTGATCGCCAACGTCAAGTTCGTCGCCCCCCAGGCCCATCAACTGCTCTCGACCTGGATGCGCGCCGCGGACGTGACACTCGTGCCGTCACGCTCGGAGAGCTTTGGACTCGTGGCCCTCGAGTCATCGGCGTGCGGCACGCCGGTCATCGCGAGCGAAGTGGGCGGCTTGATGACACTGGTGGAGCCGGGCGTCAATGGTTACCTGGTCGAGGAGCGCAGCCCCGAGGACTGGGCCAACGCGGTCGAAGGCGTCCTTGACCCCGAAGCCTCGACCGCCATGTCCAACGACGCGGTACTGCTCGCTCGTCGCTACACCTGGCGATCGGCCGCGACCTCGCTCGCGGCACTGACCGAGCACCTGAGTCTCTCGGGACTCGTGCGCTGTTAGATGTCGGCGCCGATCGGCGGCGATGATGCGCCCGCCGCGCTCGACGAAGTGGTACGCGCGTGGCACCACCAGTGGCATCAAAGCGGCTTCGTCGCAGAGCTCGAACACGCACCACACCCCGATGACAAGGGCCACTACCACTGGATGATCCGGGTGCGCGGGGAAGAGAAGGACGTCATCGCGCTCTGGCTCACGTTGCGCCAGCGCACCGTGCACTTCGAGACCGAACTCATGCCCGCTCCCGAGGAGAACCTCGAGGCGCTGTACAAGTTCTTGATGGTGAAGAACGCCGAGCTGCGAGGTGTGCACCTGGCGATTGGGCCAGAAGAAGGCATCTACCTGGTCGGGGAGCTCGCACTCGGGGACGTGACCCTGGAACGGCTCGACGAGATGGTGGGCGCGACGGTGCATTACGCGGACGAGATCTTCCCGACGGCCATGGCCCTCGGGCTCGCGTCGCTCTATCGCCGGCGCCCTCGAAGGTAGCCCGGGTCACCTTGTAGCCTAGAAATATGTCCTTTGAACTCGTGGTCGTCGGCGGCGGAAACATGGGCTCGGCGTTGGCCGAGGGCCTCATCCGCGCCAAGTGGTGTGCGCCCGAAGCACTGGCGATCGTCGAGAATTCGCTCGAGCAGCGTGCCGAGCTCGCGTCGCGCCTACCGGGCGTGAGCGTGCTCGCGTCGCTCGAACTCGAGCACGTGGGACCCGCCACCGGCGCGGTGCTCTGTGTGAAGCCCAACCACGCTGAAGCGGCGACGCGCCTGCTCGCCATCGTGGGGGTACGTCGGGTGCTGTCGGTCGTGGCGGGCTTTCCCACACTGCGCATCGAGGCGATCTTCCCTGAACCAACGGCGGTCATCCGCTCCATGCCCAACACCCCGGTCCTCGTGGGCAAGGGCGTCAGCGCGATCGCGGGCGGAAGCCAGGTCACCAAGGACGACCTCGACTGGGCCGAATCGATCCTTGGTGCGGTCGGTACCGTGGTGCGGGTCACCGAGACGAACATCGACGTGGTCTCGGGTTTGTCGGGTGCGATGCCGGCGTACCTGTACATGGTCGTCGAGGCGCTCATTGAAGCCGGCGTGCACCAAGGGCTCACGCGTGACGTGTCGCGACAGTTGGTCATTGGTACCTTCGAGGGTTCGGCGGCGCTGCTGGCCCAAAGTGCCAAGTCGCCCGAAGAATTGCGCAGTCAGGTGACCTCGCCCGGTGGCGTCACCGCCGCGGGCCTTCGTGTCCTTGAGAGCCGCGCACTTCGCGCCGCGTTCCTCGACGCCGTGGCCGCAGCGGGCGAGCGAAGCCGCCAATTGGGTCGCTGACGCCGCTAGTAACGTACGACAATGTCGACCGCACGACTCCGAGCGAGAAAGCTCTCCGAACCAACGATTTCGAGACTGCCGGTCTATCAGAGGATCGCGGAGGGTTTCGAACGTCGCGGACTGACGCACATTGATTCACGTCAGATCGGTGAACTCGCCGGGGTGACCGCGACGACGGTGCGACGAGACCTCGCGGGGCTCGGCTCCTTTGGGACCCGCGGCGCCGGGTACGAGGTGGCGATACTCAATGAGCGCATCGCCGAGGCGCTCGGTCACGACCGCAACTACGACGTGGTCGTGGTCGGGATCGGCAACCTCGGCCGCGCGCTCGTCAACTCGTCGAACTTCCTCATCCGCGGAGCTCAGCTCGCGGACCTCTACGACAGTGACCCCGAGGTCATCGGCACCGAGGTCGCCGGCCACATCGTCAAACCCCTGAGTGGCGAGGTGACCCGCGCCACCGTCGGGGTGATCTGCGTGCCACCGAGTTCGGCCCAGGACGTCGCGGACCGTCTGGTGCGCGCCGACATCCACGCGATACTCAACTTCGCACCCCAGGTGATCAACGTGCCACTCGGTACCGCCGTGCACTACGTGGATTTCTCCATTGAATTGCAGATACTCATGTACCACTTGAACAACGGTACGGGCCCCCTCGGTGGAGGTCTCTTGCACTCACTCGGTATTGCGGCATCAAGCCAACCCCGGGGCACCTAGCATGACCTTCACTATGGAGTACTCGTGGCATTGATCTCAGTTGGCATCGACCACGAACACGCGTCACTCGACCTGTTGGAGCGCGTCACGGTGCTCGAACACGAGTGGAGCAAGGTCCTTCGCACGCTCATCAGCCAGCGCAACATCCACGAGGCGGTCTTCGTCTCTACGTGCCTGCGCACCGAGGTCGTCGCGGTCATCGACCGTTTTCACGGCGCGATCGAGGAGATAACGACGACCCTCGCCGAGACCACGGGTCTCGCCGCGGCGGAGTTCGAAGACAAGCTGAGCGTCCATTTCGATCGCGGCGTCGCCAATCACCTCTTCAGCGTCGCTGCTGGCCTCAAGTCCGTCGTCCCCGGGGAGTTCGAGATCCTCGGTCAACTTCGTCGCGCCCTCGAGCTCGCGGTGGAAGAGGACACCGCTGGCAGTGAACTGACGGACCTATTCCAACGTGCGCTCGCCGCCGGGCGTCGCGTGCGCACCGAGACCGCGATCGCGCGCGGCACGACGAGCTTTGCGCAGGCATCGGTGACCATGGCGGTCGAAGAGCTCGGAGAGCAGATTCGAGGCGCGCGCGTCGTCGTCATAGGGGCGGGACAACTGGCGTCGGGCGTCGTGAAGAGCCTGCTCGACGCGCCCGAGCGCATTGGCGAACTCGTCGTGTGCAATCGGACCATCGAGCGAGCGCGCGCGCTGCGCGACGAAGTGGCCGATGAACGCGTCATCGTCGCCGAGCTCGAGCACTTGGGTACGCATCTCGCGACGTCGCGCCTCGCCATTGCGTGTGTCGAGACGACGACGCCACTCATCACGAGGTCCCACGTGACCGGGACAACCCTGCCGTTGTTGCTCGTGGACCTCGGTGTCCCTCGCGCGATCAGCGTCGACGTCGACGAGGTGTCGAACGTTCGCCGCGCCGATATTGGCGACCTGCGCGAACGCATCGAGCGCGTACTGGGCGAACGTCACGAAGCCGCCGACGAGGCCGCGAGCATCGTCGAACACGACGTCGAGAAGTACCTCAGCGACCAGCGCGCACGAGGTGCCGCGGCGATCGTGAGCGAACTGCGCGAACGGCTCGACGAGATCGTCGAGAGTGAGGTCGCGCGTCGAGACAGCGACCTCGCGGACCTCAGTGACGAGCAGCGTGAGCGCGTGCAGTCACTCGTGCGCTCAGTGGTGGCCAAGATCGCGCATCGCCCGACGATCGCTTTGAAAGAGGCCGCCGGGACTGACCAGGGGATCCGACTGAACGAGGCTACGCGCTCGCTCTTTGACCTATGACGCTTCGAATCGCGACGCGTCGCTCACCCCTGGCCCTGCTCCAGGCCGAGTTCGTCCAGGGTCTCTTTCGCGTCCATGACGTCGACACCGAACTCGTCACGATGCACACGAGTGGCGACCGCGCGCTCGACGCACCCTTGTCGTCGCTCGGGGGCCAAGGGGTCTTCGCCATCGAGGTGCAGCGAGCGGTGATCGAAGGACGTGCCGACGTCGCCGTGCACAGCGCGAAGGACCTGCCGAGCGTGACGCTCGACGGGCTTGTGCTGGCGAGCGTGCCCGAACGTCGAGACCCGCTCGATGTCCTGGTCGGACGCTCCCTCGCGGGACTCGGTCCGGGTGCGACGGTGGCCACGGGATCGCCGCGGCGCCGCGCGCTGTTGCTCGAGCGACGGCCGGATCTTCGCATCGTGGAGTTGCGCGGCAACATGGCCACTCGACTCTCGATGCCCGGCACCAACGGTATCGACGCGGTCGTGGCCGCGGCGGCCGCACTCGAGCGTCTCGGTGAGAGTGCGCTCTGCGCGGAGCGACTCGACCCGTCGTGGTTCGTGCCCCAAGTCGGCCAGGGCGCCCTCGCGCTCGAGGCCCGCGTGGACGACGCGGCGACGCTCTCACTGCTCGCCATGATCAACGACGTGGGCGCGATGACCGCACTGTTGGCCGAGCGGGCGTTCCTTCGAGAGTTGGGTACGGGATGTTCGATCCCCGCGGGCGCGCACGCGACGCTTCGTGACGCAGAGGTTCTCCTGCACGGTGTGATGATCGGTGTGGACGGCTCGAAGAGCGTGCGGGCGTCGCTCAGTGGACCTGAGCCCGAGTCGCTCGGCGCCCAACTGGCGATGATGTTGCGTGACGACATGGGTGGCGCGACACTGGTGGGCTGGGACGCCACTTCGTGAAGGTCGTCGTGACCCGAGAGCGTGGTCACAATGAGTCGCTGCGTGCGCTCGTGCCCGAAGGGTGCGACGTCGCTGAGGTACCGCTCACCGAGACGAAGTACTATGACCCAGCCGAGGTGGCCGCGGCGCTCGCGCGCTGGCGTGACGTGGACTTTCGCACCTGGGTGGTGACGAGCGCGCGAAGTGAGCCCTACTTCGAGCTCGTCGCGCACGCACTCGGCGCGCACGCGCAGGTCTTCAGCGTGGGCGAAGCGACCACGCGTACGCTCATCGCGCACGGCGTCACCGTGAGTGGCGAAGCGCAGGGCGGGGCCGAGGAGCTCGACGCGCTCATCACGAAAGGACCGGTGCTCGTGCTCGGCGCCAAGGTGATGCGCAGCGAATTGAGCGAGGCGCTGCATAAACGCGGGTTAAGAATTGAGCACCTCGCGTGTTACGAGACCGTTGCGCTCGCGCCCGACTCTGCGGGCATGGCGGCCCTGCGCGCGGCGCAGGTCGTCTTCGTCGGGGCCCCCTCGGCGTGGCGCACGGCCCAAGAATTCATTACGTCCTCGGCCTGGGTGGTGGTGCCCGGTGCGACCACCGCCGCCGCCGTTCGCGCTCAGCACGAGCGCGTGATTGAAGGGTGGGGACCCGAACTGCTCGCGACACTGCGCGCCCTCGACCACTGAAACGCACGAAAAAGTCTTGCAGGCGGGTAATAGGCTGGCCACGTGTTTCCCACTGAACGACCCCGTCGACTCCGTCGAACGTCCGCGTTGCGCGAGCTCGTCGCCGAGACGACGCTCGCGCCTTCTGATCTGGTCGCACCGCTGTTCGTCGGCGAAGCTCGAGACCACCCCGTCGCCATCACCTCGCTGCCGGGCCAGATGCAGCACTCGCTCTCGTCCCTGCACGAAGAGGTGCGACGCCTGCATAGTGCGGGGGTGGCGGGCATCATCTTGTTCGGCGTGCCGCTGCGCAAAGACGAGCTCGGGAGTGGCGCATGGGACCCCGATGGCGTGGTCCAGGTGGCCCTTCGCTCGCTGCGCGACGAATTCGGCGACGAGTTGGTCGTGATGGCCGACCTCTGCCTGGACGAGTACACGAGCCACGGCCACTGCGGGATCGTGCGCGATAACGGCACGGTCGACAACGACGCCACCCTCGAGCTGTACGCGCGTGCGGCGATCGCCCAGGCGCGCGCCGGCGCGCAGGTGGTGGCTCCGAGCGGCATGATGGACGGTCAGGTCGCCGCGATCAGGAGCGCCCTTGACGACGAGGGCTTCAGTGACACCATCATCATGGCCTACGCCGCCAAGTTCGCGAGCGCGCTCTATGGACCGTTCCGTGAGGCGGTCGACGTCGAGATCGCCAATGGCGGCGACCGTCGCGGGTATCAACAAGACGCGCGCAACCGTCGTGAGGCCCTTCGTGAGGCGACACTCGACGTTGAAGAAGGGGCCGACATCGTGATGGTGAAGCCCGCCATGACCTACCTCGACATCGTGAGCGACCTTCGACGTGAACTCGGCGTTCCCCTGTGTGCGTATCACGTGAGCGGGGAATACGCCATGGTGAAGGCCGCCGGCGCCAACGGCTGGATCGACGAGACGGCCGTTGCCATGGAGCAACTCATCGCCGTTCGACGCGCTGGGGCTGATTTCGTTTTGACCTATTTCGCCCGCGATATCGCTGAGGAGCTCGGACGTTGACCAATACCAATCAGGCGTGGTTCGATCGCGCTCAAGCAGTAATCCCCGGCGGAGTCGATTCTCCCGTTCGTTCGTTTCGTTCCGTTGGGGGGACCCCGTACACGGTTGCGCGCGGACACGGCGCCTACGTCGAGGACGTGGAGGGCTCGCGGTACCTCGATTTCGTCCAGTCCTACGGCGCGTCACTGCTCGGTCACGCGCACCCCGACGTCGTCGACGCGATCCGTCACACCGCCGGCGAGGGCACCACGTTCGGTGCCCCCACCCCCGGTGAGGTCCTGCTCGCCGAGATAATGTGCGCTCGCGTCGCCGGCCTCGAACAGGTGCGCCTCGTCTCATCGGGCACCGAGGCCGTCATGAGTGCGGTGCGACTCGCGCGCGGCGCCACCGGCCGCGACAAGATCCTCAAGTTCGACGGCTGTTATCACGGTCACTCTGACGCATTGCTCGTCGCCGGTGGTAGCGGCGTCGCCCAGATGGGCCTTCCCGGATCGGCCGGCGTCACCGCGGGCGCCGTAGGTGACACCATCGTCGCCCCCTACAACGTCGTGCCCACCCTCGACGAGTCCGTCGCGGCGGTGCTGGTGGAGCCGGTGGCCGCAAACATGAACCTGGTGGCGCCACGAGCGGGATTTCTCCAGGGCCTTCGCGACGAGTGCGACCGGGTGGGCGCGCTGTTGATCTTCGATGAGGTGATCACGGGCTTTCGTCTCGCCTACGGCGGAGCGCAGGAGTACTTCGGCGTCACCCCGGACCTGTGGTGCTTCGGCAAGGTCATCGGTGGCGGACTACCGGTTGGAGCGTTCGGCGGATCGCGAAAGGTACTGGCGTCCTTGGCGCCGAACGGACCGGTCTATCAAGCGGGCACACTGTCGGGCAATCCACTCGCGACCGCCGCAGGTGTGCGCGTGCTCAACTTCGTCACCCGCGAGGACTACAGCGCACTGTCGAGTCGCGTGGCCCAGTTCGCCGCCGCGTTGAGCGACGCCGTGGCGTCCGCGGGCCTCTTCGCGCTGACACCGGTCGAGGGACCCCTCATGGGTCTGTACTTATCTCGCGAGCCGGTCGAGGCCCCGACGAACTTCAACGAGGCGAAGGTGCTCTGTGACAACGGCCTGTACCGCCCGTTCTTTCACGCCATGCTCCAGCGCGGTGTCGCGCTCGCGCCGGGCGCCTACGAGATCCTCTTTGTGTCGATGGCTCACAGCGACGACGACCTGTCCCAGGCCGTTGAGTGCGCGCGCGAGGCGGCTGGGGTGGCGGCGGCGTCATGAGTGAGGCATTTCGAAGTGAAGGGTGGGCCGTTCGACCGAGCTTCGTTCCCCACGGCGTGACCTCGGGGGTCACCCTGCTCGGCGATGACAACGGCATCACGCAACTCTCGGGGGACCCCCAGGTCGCGTGGCAGACCCCGTGGTCCGAGATCAGCTCGATGCAACTCGTGCGCTTCTCTCGTTCGTTGGCGCTCTTCGCGACCATTGACGGCGTGCGCTACGTGTGGCGCACGAATCGTCGCGACCAGTACGACGAGATTGCGAACGTCCTGAGTGCGCACGGTGCGCGCATCGTGCGTCGCCGGCGTCGCGCGGGCGTGATCGCGGTGGTGGCGGTCGTGTTGTTGGCGTCACTCGCCGGAGGCATCGCGTCGTTCTTCACGAGCAACTCCTCGACGACGACCTTGAGTGCCTTGAAGGCGGTGAACCTCAAGATCGACGACCTGCCGAGCGGCTTTTACGCGACGACGGGCTCGCTCTTGAACTACCTGTTCTCACCGCCGGGCAAGGTCTACGTGGCAACGACCACGACCGCGCCGGCCGCCAACTCGGCCTGGACCCAGGTCGCCACCTCCTTCCAGCACTGCATGGGCGTCTCGGCGGCGAAGGACCGCATGTTCGGCGCGGCCGGTCAGCAACCCGCCTACCAGGTGTCCTCACCGATCTTCGCCTCGAGCGCGCACGGTGGACTCGAGGTCGGCTCCACTGCCCAGTACTACAAGACCACGACCATGGTGGAAAAGGACACCGCCGAGATGTCGGCGAAGAATTTCGGTTCGTGTCTGGTCGCCTCGAACGCGGCGCTCATACTCTCGGGCTACACGGTCCACGTCCCCACGGTCCCCAGCGGTGCGAGTTGGCGTCCCGTCACGTTCGCGAAGGGCTTCGTGCGAGGGGGCGTCACGACGCTCGTCCCCGTCGGTTCAGCCACGACCTCACCGACGACGGTGCCCTCGAGCGCGCCGCTGCATCTGGTGATCGCGATCGTGACCTCGGGTCACTACGAGGTGACGTTCGGGGCGATCGTGGCGAAGTGGCCCGCGACGAAGCCGTTGCTGGCGAACATCGTTAACACCTTGCTCACGCGCATCACCCAGAGCGGGTCGACCGCGGCTTAGTTGAGCGTGCCCTGAGCTCGACGCGGCGTGCGACCCATGGCGATGAAGGTGCTCACACTGACCAGGACGTAGGTCACGTAGACAATGCCCTGCATGATCGTTGGGTGATCGGCGTAGCCGAGCATCGAGTGCAGGATGTCGCCGATGTTCGATGACTCGGTGATAGCACCACTCGAGTTCCACATCACGTGGGTGCCGATCGACAGCCAGCCCAGTTGTTGGAGATTCTCAACGGCGTC
Organism: Acidobacteriota bacterium; assembly: GCA_019352095.1. Classification (GTDB taxonomy): domain Bacteria; phylum Actinomycetota; class Acidimicrobiia; order Acidimicrobiales; family RAAP-2; genus RAAP-2. The sequence goes on along the minus strand of JABBNY010000011.1, from coordinate 6,323 downwards.
GGCGAGCAGTCCCGCGGCGAAGAACATGAGCACGATGCCGAGCACGCGAAAGAAGATCTTCAGGTTGACCTTGGCGCCCATGCGGTAGATGAAAAAGGCGATCAACAATGCGACCGCCAGACCGAGCGCGCCGCCCACGAGCAAGAGGTTGCCGTGCACGGGGGTCTGGGCCTGGCGCTCGCTCGCAAAGACGATGGCGAGCGTGAAGACCATGGTCTCGAGTCCTTCGCGACCAACGGCCTGGAACGAGAGCACGCCGAGCCCGAGGCGTGTGCCCTTGGAGAGGGCGAGGTCGCTTCGCGCCTGGAGATCCTTTGCCATGGTGCGCGCGTGTTTGTGCATCCAGAACGTCATCCAGGTGAGGAACCCGGCGGCGATCAGGTAGGTGGTGGTCTCGAAGTACGTCTGCACGTTCGAGCCGTCGTACTGCTTGATGAGGAAGTAGGCGCCGACGCCGCCGAGCACGATCAGCACGAAGGCCGCGGCGACCCCGAGGTAGACGTCACGAAAGTGTTCACGCTTGTTGATGCGGCTCAGGTACGACAACAACATCGCCACGATCATCGATGCTTCGATGCCCTCACGCAGGAAGATCACGAATGTGGGTATCACGACGGTTCCTTATCGTGAGCGCTACATGAGATCGAACATGTCATGGTGTGCCGTTCATCGTCGATGGCCTTGCGCCATCTATTAGGTTAGCCTAAGCGAAGAGTCATCCCCGCACAAGCACAATTTGCCCTCAGGGTGAGACGGCGATCGCACTGGGGTCGTTGGAGGAGACCTCGACGGTTTCGACCCAGATCCATTTCGCCGACGCCGACGGCAGCGCGAGGGCACGCTCGTCGATCTCGACCATGAGGTGCGCATCGAGGCTGGCGTGTGCCGAGACGACGATATGACTGCCCTCGGCGACGCCGATCTCGTGCAGTGAGAGCAGGAGGGCCCTCGCCTCGTGCTCTGCCACCTCAGAGATGCGTCGCACGATCGCAACGGTCCCGGGTTCGAGGTCGGCGAGCGTGGTGAGACGGCCGTAACTCGGCGTTCGTCCGGGGATCGGATTTCCGTGAGGACAGGTGAGTGGGCTCCCCATTGACTCATCGATCCTCTCGATGACGTCATCAGAGATCACCGAACTCAGCCGGTCGGCCTCCTCGTCCGCGGCGGCCCAGTCAAAGCCGAGCGTGTCGGTGAGCCAGCGTTCGAGGATGCGGTGTCGACGCACGATCGAGGACGCCTTCGCGTGGCCCTTGGTCGTGAGCTGCACGCTGCGGTCACCGGCAATGGTGACCCACCCGTCACGCTCGAGTCGCTGGACCGCGTCGCTCACCGTCGGGGCGCTCACCCCAAGCCACTGGGCCAGGCGGCTCGGGCGGACCACCTCACCCTCACCGGCGACGCAGTAGATAGTTTCGAGATACCGGTCGACCGTCGTGCTGGTCCCCGATGCGTGAGTATCGCCTGACACGGGTTCAGTCTACGATTCGCCTCGGTACGCGCCACGTTGCGCTGCACGCCCGAGCAGCGCAACGTGGCGTCAGTCGTCGGACTTCTGGTCGCCGAGGAGCAAGTCGTAGGCGCGCTCGGGTATCACCGACGCCAATCGCACCATGGCGCGATAGCCAATCTCGGCGGGTCCGCGCTGATCGTTGCTCATCAGGTTCGCCATGATCGCGAGGAGTTCTTTCATCAGGGGTTCGATGCGAAGTCCGAGTCCCACGCACGCGGCGAGGATCTTGGGCTCAGAGATGACGCGCACGAACGCCCGCGCGACCGTGTAGTAGTCGCCGTAGGCCTCGTTGAGGCGCTCGTCGTACAGCGAGAGGGCTTGGGCGTCGTTGGCGACCAGCGCCTCTCCGATGACGCCCGCCGCGAGTCGTCCCGATTCGTAGCCGTAGGCGATGCCCTCGCCGTTGAAGGGGTTGACCGTGCCAGTGGCGTCACCAATGGTCATGGTGTTAGCGCCGATCCGAGGCCCGATCGCGAGGCCCATCGGCAGGCGGCCGCCCGTCGCGGGTCCACAACAGGTCGCGTCGTTGAGGCCCCACTCGTTCGCGACCTGGGCGACGAAGTACTCCTGGAGCTTGGTCGTGTTCACGCCCTTCCACGCACCACCCGTCGAGAGCAGGCCGACCCCGACGTTGATGCGTCCGTCACCCAGTGGAAAGATCCAGCCGTAGCCCGGCACCACATCGCCCTTGGGGTCTCGAATGTCGAGGTGAGAGTCAATCCAGGGCTCGTCGTGTCGTTCGCTCGTGTAGTAGCCACGTAGCGCCATACCCATGGGCCAGTCACGATTGCGCGAGGTGCCGAGCTCGCGGCCCATTCGCGAGTTCTGGCCGTCACCAACGACCAGGTAACGGCCGCGGATCTCACTGGTCGTGCCCGTCGCCTTCTCTTTCACGACAACGCCCGACGCCCCCTTCAAGAAGCCTTCACGACCCGGTGTCGGTTCGAGCAGCGCCACGGCCTCGACGCCGTTGAGCAGTGTCGCGCCCTTGCTCTTGGCGTGGTGGGCGACCAGTCCGTCGAGGTTGAAGCGGGTGATCGTGTAGCCGTAGTTCGGAAATACCGGGTGGTCGGGCCAGTTCATCTCGAGCGAGGCACCGAACCCGAACGCGCGTAGTCCGTTGTAGCGGTGGCCGTTCTGTGCGACCGCTGACTCGAGTCCCATCTCTTGGAGCTGGTACACAGAGCGAGGTGTGAGGCCGTCACCGCACGTCTTCTCGCGAGGGAAGTCCTTCTTCTCGATCAGACACACCGACCAACCAGCGTTGGCGAGCCAGTACGCGCACGCCGAACCCGAGGGTCCGCCCCCGACGATCACGACGTCAAAGACGGTTGATGATGAAACGATTTCATTGAGACGAGTCACGCAGCAAGCCTAGGCCGTAGGTCCCTGGCGCCAACTTCGTGCGTGACCTTCAAGGTCTGATAGAAATGATGGACGTGGACCAGTACTTACCAATACTGGGGCTCCTGATTCTCGGAGTGCTGTTCGCATCGGGGTCGTTTGTAATGTCAGCGTGGCTGGCACCGCACAAGCGTCCCACCGATGCGAAACTCGCACCCTACGAATGTGGGATAGTCCCCGAATTCGAACCGCCACAGCGCTTTCCCGTTCGCTTTTACCTGGTCGCCATGATCTTTGTCATCTTCGATATTGAAGTCGTCTTCATGTACCCGTTCGCCGTTGTTTTCAGGCAATTAGGCCTCTTTGGACTCGTCGAGGTGCTGGCATTTTCGCTCACGGTCTTTGGTGCGCTGTTGTTCCTCGTGAGCGAGGGGGCTCTCTCGTGGGGTCCGGTCAAGCACCTGACGTCAGGGATGCCATCGCGCACGAGCGCATCGACAATCGTGCGCATAGGCGCCAACGAAGAGGCGGCGTAGTCAATGGGCCTCGAAGACCTCCAGCACAACTTTCTCACCGGACAAATCGAAGACCTCGTTCGTTGGGCTCGTCGCGCGTCGGTGTGGCCTGCGTCGTTCGGTCTCGCGTGTTGCGCGATTGAAATGATGTCAGCGGGCGCCGCGGACTTCGACCTGGCGCGATTTGGTATGGAGGTCTTTCGCAACTCACCGCGTCAAGCCGACCTCATGATCGTCGCCGGTCGTGTCTCTCAGAAGATGGCCCCGGTGCTGCGTCAGGTCTACGACCAGATGATGGAGCCCAAGTGGGTGATCTCGATGGGGGTGTGCGCGTCGAGCGGTGGACTCTTCAACAACTACGCCATCGTGCAAGGCGTCGACCAGATCGTGCCCGTGGATGTCTACGCGCCGGGATGTCCGCCGAGTCCGGAGACCTTGATGCACGCGATCTTGACGTTGCACGAGCAGATCCGCACCGGCGAGATTCTTCGTCGCCGTCACGCGAGCGAACCGCTTCACTTGGACGCGCATCAGAATCTGTGGACGCCTGAGGTGCCTGTGGCGGTAAGGGTGGGAACGCCGAAGTGATTTCCCTTTCTCCGTTGGCCCCCCCAGGCGTTGTCACGAGTGACGCTCTCGCGTGCGACCTCGCGTGCTTTCCTACTCGCGAGCAGTACTTCGATCTCGTCGCGTCCTTCAAGGACGACGGTTTCGAGATGTGCGTTGATGTCTGTGGCGTTGACTACCTCGAACACCTGGACCGACCGTTGCCCGAAGGGATCGTCGCGACTCGCTTCGAAGTCGTCACCAACCTCTTGAGCCTGTCGAAGAAGCAGCGCGTGCGTATCCGCGTCCAAGCGGGTGACGAGGAGCCCGAGGTGGCGTCACTGTTCGCGCTCTATCCCGGCACCGAGGCGCTCGAGCGAGAGACCTTTGACATGTTCGGCATACTTTTCAGTGAGCACCCCGACCTCACGCGTATCTTGATGCCCGAGGATTGGGAGGGTCACCCCCTTCGTAAGGACTACGGCACCGGGCGTGTGCCCGTGCAGTTCAAGGAAGCACCGGGCCCACGATGAGCGAACCGACCGTACGAATCGCCGAGCGCGTCGAGCTGCTCGTCGCCGAGACCTCCGAGGGCGCCCAGGAGCTTCGCCGTCGCCCCGACACCACGAGCGACGAACTCGGTCGCGAACTTGGCGCGGTGCTTCGGGTCAACGGTCTCAACATCGACCCGAATTCAATCGACCACGAGCGTCGCGACGACGAGACCATGATCATCAACATGGGCCCGTCGCACCCCTCGACCCACGGCGTGCTGCGCCTGATGCTCGAGCTCGACGGCGAGTTCGTGCTTCGCACCAAGCCGGTCATCGGGTACCTGCACACCGGCATGGAAAAGACCGCCGAGGACCTCAGTTATGTCCAGGGTGGCACGAACGTGACGCGCATGGACTACCTCTCGCCGGTGATCAACGAGTTGTCGTATTCCATGGCGGTCGAGAAGTTGCTCGGCATTGAAGTGCCCGAGCGCGCGGTGTGGATCCGCATGTTGATGAGCGAACTCAACCGCATGTCCTCGCACCTGGTGTGGATGGCGACCAACGGCATGGACCTCGGTTCTACGTCGATGATGATCTACGGACTGCGCGAACGAGAACTCATCCTCGCGTTCTTTGAAAAGACCGCCGGGCTGCGCATGAACCTCAACTACGTGCGCCCGGGTGGGGTCGCGGCGGATCTGCCCGACGGGTGGCAGGACGACGTCCAGGTCATCTGCGACACGATCTACGAGCGAACCTTCGAATACGACCAGCTGCTCACCGGTCAGCCCATCTTTCGCCAGCGCATGATCGGCGTGGCGCCGATGACCGCCGAAGAGGCGTTGGCGCTGAGTGTGACCGGGCCACTGCTGCGCTCGACGGGCGTGGCGTGGGACCTACGTCGCACCATGCCCTACCTCGCCTACGACCAGGTCGAGTTCGACGTCATCGTCGGCACCTACGGTGACAACTTCGACCGCTACGCGATTCGTCTCAACGAGATACGCGAATCAATCCGCATCGTGCGACAGTGCATCGAGATGATGCCCAAGGGTGATTACCGCAGCCAGGACCCCAAGGTCACGCCGCCGCCGCGCGCGCGTATTGGTGAATCGATGGAGGCGTTGATCCACCACTTCAAACTCTTCACGCAAGGGTTCCAGGTCCCGGTGGGTCACGACGATGAGGGT
>JABBNY010000011.1:0-711 GCA_019352095.1 Acidobacteriota bacterium | reverse complement strand
GGTGGGTGAGGTGTACTCAGCAGTCGAGTCGCCGCGCGGCGAGATCGGCTGCTACATCGTGTCCGACGGCGGGCCCAACCCGTATCGTCTCCACGTTCGCGGTCCAAGTTTCGTGAACCTCCAGGCTGTGTCATTGCTGATGCGTGGTGGTTCCATGTCCGACACCATCACCGTGGTTTCCACGATCGACCCCGTCATGGGAGAAGTAGACCGATGAGCCACTTTCGTAGCGACATCCGCCAGCGCGCCGAGGAACTCGTGGCGCTCTATCCGCGACCGCGCTCGGCCATGCTGCCCATGTTGCACCTCGCCCAAGAGCAGGACGGGTACCTGAGCGATGAGGGCATCGCTGAGGTGGCTGAACTCACGGGTACCACGCCCGCGGAGGTTCGCGGTACGGCCTCGTTCTACGACATGTTCCACCTGGAGCCGGTCGGCAAGTACGTGGTGGGTGTCTGTACGAACATCGCGTGTCTCTTGGCCGGTGGCGAGGAGTTCCTCGAACACGCGTCGCAGAAGTTGGGCTGCGCGGTGGGCTCGATGAGCGAGGACGGCCTGTTCACACTCGAAGAGACCGAGTGCCTCGCCGATTGTGATCGCGCGCCAGTCGTGCAGGTCAATCACCGCTACATGCGCACGACCACCACCGACGCGTTCGACGCCATGGTCGACGACCTGCGCTCGGGCAAGCTCGACCACGACGTCCCTCCG
>JABBNY010000202.1 GCA_019352095.1 Acidobacteriota bacterium | reverse complement strand
CGCCCTGGTGCTCACCCGCCAAGCCGTCCCCACCCTCGACCGATCCCGCTACGCCTCGGCGTCGGGTCTCGCGAAGGGCGCCTACGTGCTCGCCGACCCCGCCGAGGGACCGCCGGAGGTCATCATCATCGCGACCGGTAGCGAGGTCTCTCTCGCCGTTGCCGCCTACGAGGAGCTGAGTAGCGAAGGAGTAGCGGTGCGAGTAGTGAGCATGCCGAGCTGTGAACTGTTCGACCGACAGCCGGCCGCCTACCGCGACTCGGTGCTCCCTCCTTCGATCCGGGCCCGGGTGGCGGTCGAGGAGGCTTCCACTCTGGGGTGGCATCGCTTCGTGGGCAGCGACGGTGCGGTCATTGGCATGCACACCTTCGGGGCCTCCGCTCCGCTCAAGGACCTCCAGACCAAGTTCGGTTTCACTCCTGACAAGGTGGCCGAGGCCGCTCGTATCCAGATCGCACAACAACGTCTCGAGATTCCGCGCCACATCGAAGGACTCGGGGGGCACCCGTGACGACCCGGTCCCATGAGGTCTTCGTTCTCGCACGAAAGAGCTGGCACTGGGGGCGCCACTCGTTTCTCATCTGCGGCGAGATCGAGCACATAGTGAAGTGGGAGTTCTTTGACAAATGACGCCCAACCCACCGATCTTCGACGCGATCATCAACAGTTCAAGCGACAACGACGATGCGCTCGCCGAGCAGCGCGTGAGGTCCCTCGACGCCGGCGAGCTCGTCGGCCAAGCGACTCGGAGTCCATTTCCTTGTCGCCACCTTCGCACCATCGCGAGCGTCGTACCCGCCTCGCACTGCTCGACGTCATCGACGTCTCGCACTCTGGCCCTCTGGCGTTTCGCACCGGTTGTCCTGGGCTGTTGTCCACACCGAATTCTCTGTTGGCTAGGCCAACCGCCACTGCGCTCACCTCGTGACGGTCCCAGTCCTTTTTTCGACACTGAGGTGACTCGGTCAGCGTGCCCCGCAATCCCTTGCGGTCAGTTTCTGCCACCTCGCGACGCCACAGGCCAAGTATCGAGTCACTACCCGTTTGACCGCCACCAACCCCAAGGAGCAACATGAACGTCAACCAACTACTGGGTAAAGAGGCAGACTCCCTACTCGGCCACGCGTGCGTCGGGATCCCTAAAGGCTCCTTGATGCTGCCCGGCCCGGACTACATCGAGCGGGTGATGACCCACAGCGACCGGTCCGGTCACCGTTTTGCGAACCTCGCTCACATGTATAACCACGGCCGGCTCGCGGGCACCGGTTACCTATCGATCTTGCCCGTCGACCAGGGTGTCGAGCACTCGGGGGCGGCCAGCTTCGCACGAAACCCCGACTACTTCGACCCCGCCAACCTCTGTCAGCTCGCCATCGAAGGCGGCTGCAACGCCATCGCCTCCACCGTGGGCGTGCTCGGCATGGTTGCGCGCCGCTACGCCCATCGCATCCCGTTCATCGTGAAGCTCAACCACAACGAGCTGCTCACCTACCCGAACCACGCCCGCCAGGTCTTCTTCGCCTCGGTTCGCCAAGCCTTCGACCTCGGAGCAATGGGCGTCGGAGCGACCATCTACTTCGGTTCTGTTGACGCCGACCGCGAGTTGGTTGAGGTGAGTGCGGCGTTCGCTGAAGCGCATCGACTTGGCATGTTCACCGTGCTGTGGTGCTACTTACGCAACGACGCCTTCAAGCTCAACGGTACCAACTACGAGACCGCAGCGGATCTCACCGGCCAGGCCAACTATCTCGGCGTGACCATCGAGGCTGACCTCATCAAGCAAAAGCAAGCCACCTGCAACGGTGGCTACCTCGCAGTGGACTTCGGAAAGACTGACCCACTGGTTTACTCCGAACTCACCACCGACCACCCGATCGACCTCACCCGTTGGCAGGTGGCCAACTGCTATCTGGGCCGCATCGGGCTCATCAATTCCGGAGGTGGATCAGAGGGCACCGGCGACCTCGCACAAGTCGTTCGCACCGCAGTCATCAATAAGCGCGCCGGAGGAGTCGGGCTGATCGTTGGACGCAAGTCGTTCGAGCGCCCGCTGTCCGAAGGCGTCGAACTCCTCCACGCCCTCCAAGACGTCTACCTCGACGCCTCGATCTCGGTGGCCTGATCCGTGACGGCCAGAGCCACTGCGCCACCTCGCAGGGTCGGCTTCAACCACGACCCTCGGCCCGGCGTAACTAGCGAGCACGTGTGGGTGTTGTGGTCGCGCCTTCACGACCACCACTGCGTTAAAGGACCTCTACAGAAAGGAAGTGCCATGACGGTTTCACAAGACCCCAAAGGACTAGGAGCGAATCATGAGTGAGATCACCGAGTTCACCATTGGAAGTGACGTGACTTGTAGCGACGGCAGTTGCGGAGAACTGCGACGCGTGGTCGTCGACCCCGTAGCGCGGGTGCTCACCCACCTCGTCGTCGAGGCGAAGCACCGTCAAGGTTTGGGTCATCTCGTTCCGATTGCTCTCGTGAGCGCTTCGGGAGCCGAGATCCACTTGCGCTGCACCGTGGCGCAGTTCGAAGCCCTCGAGGACGCCGAAGAGACCCAGTTCCTTCCTGGAGCACACGGACCGTGGGGCTACGAACAAGACCAAATCCTCTCCCACCCCTACTACGGACTTGGCATGAGTGGACTAGGCGGGACGAGCATTATGGGTGGAATGGGGATGAGTATGAACAACGGTCCCCAGCCGATCACCGCGGACCGCGTCCCCGTTGGTGAGGTCGAAGTACGCCGCGGTGAACACGTTTACGCCACCGACGGTCCAATCGGACAGGTTCAGGGACTAGTCGTAGACCCTAGCGATCATCACGTGACCCACGTACTTCTCGACGAAGGCCATTTGTGGGGCAAAAAGCGGGTCGCCATTCCGATCGGCGCCGTAACCAGTGTGAGTGACGGTGTCCGAGTGAACCTCACCAAAGACGAGGTCGGTGACCTCGCACCGGTCGACCTCGCCGACGATGAGTGACCTCCATCGACATCGGCCTCGCCCGACCAGTCGCCGTTAAAGGCGGCGCGACCGCGCTTGGTGAGGCTACGAGGAGGACCACCGACGCCACTCAGTACCGACACGGAGAGGATGTTCGACAATGGACCACCCGCGTATGACGCTCATAAGCGCCAACTGGAAGATGCACCTGAACCACATCGAAGCACTGGAATTGGTGCAACAACTCGCCGAGCGCTTTCGCGCCTCAACAATCCCGGCGGGACGCGAGGTGAGCATCCACCCGCCGTTCACCTGCCTCGCGATGGTAGGAGCCACCATCGCGGCCGAGCGGGTCCCCATTTCGCTCGGCGCGCAGACCTGCCACTACGCCGACGCCGGCGCCCATACCGGTGAGGTGAGTGCGGGGATGCTCGCCGCACTGAAGGTTCGCTACGTGATCGCCGGGCACTCCGAACGGCGTGCCCGAGGTGAGACCGACCAGGTCGTGCGTGAGAAAATCGACGCAATCTACCGCCACACGATGCAACCGATCCTCTGTGTCGGCGAGACCGCCGATGAGCGACACAGAGGCGTTGCCGAAGAGAAGGTGCGCCAGCAGCTGGCCGCTGCGCTTAGCGGGCGGCCAGCTGAGTTGGTGGCGGCAGCGGTCATTGCTTACGAGCCGCTCTGGGCCATCGGTACCGGCGCGACTGCCAGCCCCGACGATGTAGCCAACATGTGCAGCGCGATCAGAGACGAGCTCGAACGCGTCGCCGGAACCCATGCGGCCGCGATGGTTCGCATCCAGTACGGCGGTTCGGTCACCGCTGAGACCTGCGAGGCGCTGCTCAGTGGAAAAGACGTAGACGGGTTCCTCATCGGAGGGGCGAGCCTGGACGCCGAGCAGTTCAGTGCCATCGTGATCGGTTGATTCGACGCTCGGCGCTGGACGGCTCCTCTCTCTTGTGCACTCGCATTGCAGGTGCGTTCGACGATCGCATCGCCTCCTGGCACACAGGCTTGCGCCACACCGCCGCGTGCAATAAAATCACGACGAATACTTTCGACTGAGTTTTGTGCACTAGTCGAGAACAACGTTGCTCCAGACCCTGGTGGCGCTGACCGCGAATGTTATGCGCGAAGGACCTTAAGGAGCAGCGTTGGACACCTACCCGTCGGGCCGTCAGATCGATATCGCCTACAACGACCAACGAGCGACGATCGTCGAAGTGGGCGGAGGGATCCGCCGCTACGAGGTCGCTGGCAGGTCCGTCTTGGACCCGTACCCGATCGACGCCATGTGCGATGGCGCCCACGGGTCTCCGCTCATCCCCTGGCCCAACCGCCTGGCCGACGGGCAGTACCGCTTCGACGGGACCGAGTACCAAGTGGCACTCTCTGAACCCGAGAAGCACAACGCCATCCACGGTTTGCTCCGCTGGCGATCCTGGCGGGTCGTGCGCACCTCGAGCGCCGGGGTGACAATGGGGGTCCAACTACACCCGATGCAGGGCTATCCGTTCCTCTTGGATGTCGAGGTGGACTACACCCTCGATGGCGAGGGACTGACGGTGACCACGACCGCCACCAACGCTGGCACGCGCCCTTGTCCCTATGGCACAGGCCAACACCCCTATCTATCCCCAGGGGTCGGTCTGATTAACCAGTGCACGCTGCAACTCGGGGCTAGCACGCGCATCCTCACCGACGACCAACGCCAGCTGCCCAACGGCACCGAAGCGGTCGATCGCACCATCTTTGACTTTCGTGAGCCTCGCCTTCTCGGGACGACAAAGTTGGACTTCGCCTTCACCGACCTAGCCCGTTCCCTTGGCTGTGGGTTCGCTAGGTGGTAGATAGGGACAGTGGGAATCTCATTAATCCATTCATGCGCGTCACTAATTAG
>JABBNY010000010.1 GCA_019352095.1 Acidobacteriota bacterium | reverse complement strand
GGTCTTGCGGTCACCGATGATGAGTTCACGCTGGCCACGACCAATCGGAGTCATGGCGTCGATCGCCTTGATGCCGGTCTGCAGCGGCTCACCAACGGGCTGGCGGCCGATGATGCCGGGAGCCTGGACTTCCATGCGACGTGTCGAAGGATTCGCCAGGGCGCCCTTGCCGTCAATGGGCTCGCCGAGCGCGTTGACCACGCGCCCGAGCAGCGCGTCACCGACTGGCATCGAAAGGATGCGGCCCGTCGAACGCACTACCTGCTCTTCTTCGATCTTGTCGACCGATCCGAGCACCACCGCGCCGATGGTCTCCTCATCGAGGTTCATCGCAAGACCGAGCGTCCCGTCTTCGAATTCGAGCAACTCATTCACCTTGGCCGTGGGGAGTCCTGACACGCGAGCGATGCCGTCTCCAACCTCGACAACGCGCCCAACCTGCTCGGCGCCCATAGATGGGTTGAATTCGGTCACGTGCTTGCGCAGCGCGTCAGTAATCTCGGTGGCACTAATGGTGAGCTCAGTCATCACAGTTTCCTTTTCTTAGTCGTTTCGATTCAAAGCGGATTCAAAATAACGCCCCGACGCCACGGCGTCGTGCAGGGCACCCAGACGGCCACGAGTCGTGGCGTCAAGGCGCAAGTCGCCGACTTGGACCAACACGCCACCCAACAAGGCGGGGTCCTCGGCGACGAGTAACTCGACGTTCCTACCGGTCAAGGCCGCGAGTGAAGTCACGAGCTGTGCGCGACTGGTCTCGTCGAGGGTCCGTGCCGTGCGCACTCGCGCCACGCGCCAATTGCGCGCTTCGGCGACGTGAGTCGTGAGAAAATCAAGCGTACCGACCACATCACGTGGTCGACCCCCTTCGATCACGTAGCAGGCGAGTCGAAGCGTGGTGGCGCTCACCTTGCCCGAGAGCAACTGTGTGGTCACGCCAACTCTCGATTCGAGCGCTGCGTCGCGGTCGAGCAGAAGTCGACGTACCTCGAGGTTGCCCTCGATGACCCGAGCCCAGGAGAAGAGATCAGTCTCGATCTCGGCGAACACCGACGTGTCGAGGTCCTCGAGTACCGCGTCCGCGAAGCCACCCACACGTCGGCGAGCGGCCAGGAGGCCCAACCCGCTGTGTATGAATGTCCCCGTCGTGAGCAGTGTGCGCGCCACGACCGCGAGTTCTGCGATTGCGTGGTCCACCTCTTGAGCGGGCACCATGGTCGCCGCATAGACGCTCAGTCGCACCGCGGTGGGGTGCAATTTGCCCGCCAGAAGGTCACGGAAGATCTGTCCACGCACGACCCCAGGGATCGAGGTGTCGCTCAGCACCGCGCGAAGGTCCGATCGGGCGAGCACGGTCTGCTCGAGCGTCACGAGATCGTTCGCCACCAGGCCGAGTGCGTCCTTGTCCAACGATCCCAGCAGGGCCGCGGCGTATCCTTCGAGCTTGGGCAGCATGATTAGAGGTTCGCTTCCCTCTGAGCTTCAGCATTGCGTGATTCTGCGTTGAGCGCCGCAACGGCCTCACGGATGAGGTCCTGGTGCGCAGCCTGGTCGACTTCGCGTCCGACGATCTTTGCGACCAGGTCAAACACGATCTCGCCGATCTTCGCCGATGCCTCGTCCACGGCCCGCTGACGCGCCGTGGCGATCTCGGCCTGAGCGCCCGCGACCAAACGGTCGTACTCGACCTGTCCGCGAGCACCCGACTCGGATTTCACGTGGTCTGACATGGCCTGGGCGTCGGCGACGATCTGGCGAGCTTGCTCGCGTGCGTCGCTTAACACCTTGGCCCGCTCGTCCCCCGCCGCATCAGCTTCAGCGCGTGCCCGGTCAGCCGCCTCGAGGGCGCTACGAATCTTCGCCTGACGTGCCTCCATTGCCTTGTTGAGCGGCGGCAAGAGATACTTCGTGACGAGAAACAAAATCACCGCGACAACGAGAAGCTCGACGAAGAACGTCCCGTTGGGGATGAGGAAGATTGACCCGGTACTCATGTCCAATGACCTTCTTTAACTAGTGGGAATCACGTTGCGAGCCTGCGCCACGCAACGCCTGGACTATTGCGCCTTGAAGACGTAAACGAACACAACCATGAACAGCAGGTTGATGAAGTACATCGCTTCGACGAGGCCGACGGTCAAGAAGAAGTACTGACGCGCCTTGTTCTCGATCTCGGGCTGACGAGCAATCGCCGCGATGGTCTGACTACCGGCAAGACCGTCACCGATTGCTGCACCAATTGCGCCGCCGCCGAGGGCGAGACCGCCACCGACGAGTGCACCCGCGATTCGAACTGCAGAACCGATGTCTGATGTATTTGCCATTTCTTTATTTCCTCCTGGGTTGGATTAGTGAGAGGTCTCTAGGACGGCATCGTGTTCTTCGTGGCTCGTCGCCATGCCGAAGTACAGGACCGCAAGCAACATGAAGATGTACGCCTGAATCGCGCCAATGCCAAGGTCGAAAGGCTTCCAGATGATCTCACCGAAAGGTACGACGTAGATCGGAAGCAGGGTGGTCATGACCGCAATCATGAGACCACCCGAGAACAAGTTGCCGAAGAGACGGAAGGTCAGCGTGATGGGCTTGGTGATCTCTTCGACGACGTTGATGGGTGCCAGCGCCACATACGGCTGGGCGTAGTGCTTGAAGTACCCCTTGAGGCCTCGCGCGCGAAACGACTCGATGTGGACCCACACGATCACGAGCAGCGCCATGGCGAGTGGCAAGTTCACGTCACCCGTCGGCGCAGGCAAGATCTCGCCCGAGGAACCCGGGTGCATAGCCGAGGGAATAAAGCCAATCCAGTTGGCGATGAGAATGAAGAGGAATAGCGTCACGCCCAGTGGCACGAAACGACGACCTTTTGGCCCCATCGCTGACACGGCGAGGTCGGTGACCATTTCGGTAAGCATCTCCCAGAAGAGTTGCAGTTTTCCGGGCACGCCGTCGGTGATCTTCGCGCGCATGCGAAAGCCCAGGAAGAGGAAGATGACCATCGCGAGCAATGTCGATGTGACGATGTCAGTGTCAATAACGAGTCCAAAGAGGTGAACGGTGGGGTGAACGCCGACCTCGATGGTCTTCGCCGCGTAAAGCGTCTTCACTACATTCCTCCCTGGTTCGCCACCACACGAAACACGTTGACGACGAACACGATTTGATAAAGCACAAGCCCTGACACAATACCGATTCCCAGAGGTGCGTTCAGCCACACCACCGCGAGGACCACGACGGTCATAATTGCCAGTCGGCCGGTCGTCTTTCCGCCCAGCTGTCGCCGCACCGCTTTCGAACTCTGTTCACCCCGTAATTCCACGCGCGCGGCCTGTCGGTCAAGGGAGCGAAGGTTCAAGATTGCCAGGCCCACGCCGATCAAAAGGCCCAGAGCGCTGATTGGCGGAGCGACGAGAACCGCAACGATGAATCCTACAAATCCAACGATGATGGCCGAAAGTATGGTTCGGCGCAGGAGCCGAGGGAGAGTATCTGGGGGTAGGTTTTCGAGCACGTGCAATGGGTTTCTAGAGGAAACGCCGGACTTGCTTAACAACGCTCACCACGGCGGCGACCGTCCCTAACACTATCCCGATTAGCAGACCCGCGGGAGCAGTGCCCCAGGCATGATCGGCCCAGATGCCAAGGCCGACCCCGACCCCGACGCAGGTTGCGATCGTCGTGCCCATGACCGCGAACGCGGCGAGGCCGGGAAGATCAGACCTATCAGGGGTTTCTGGTTCCTCGTCGGACGAACCTTCATCGGCGTTGGTCACCGCGAGGCCTCGTGCTCGCTAGCGTCGCTCGCCTCATGCTTGCCGTGGGGCCGGTTCAACAGAGGGCTGAACCAGGTGAACAGCGCAATGAGCATGACCGCGACGCCGAAGGGGATGAAGACGTTGACCCGCGGCTCGAAAATCGGAAACAACACGAATCCGCATAAGAGCGCCGTCCACAGCCACAAGATGATGACGGTACGACGTTGACCGTGACCGAGGCGCATGAGGCGGTGATGGATGTGGTTCTTGTCGGGGGTGTGAAAACCCTGGCCCGACGCGGTGCGCCGCGCGAAGGCCCACACGGCGTCGAGCAACGGCACGCCCAAGATGAAGACCGGGATGAGAAGTGGCGCGAAGAAGAAGAACGTCTGGCCACTGGCGGGAGGTGTGCGCCCGCCGATCACCATCGTCGAGGCGCTCATGAGTAGACCCAGCATCAATGCCCCGGCGTCACCCATGAAGAGTTTTGCGGGATGAAAGTTGTCGCGAAGAAACCCGAGGCATATCCCGCACGTCAAAGCCGCGATCAGCGGTCCCACGTTGGTCGTGGGCAACAGCCCCAGGTCTTCCAGTCGAAGTCCATAGACGCACAGCGTGCCCGAAGCGATCGCCACGATCCCGCCCGCGAGTCCATCGAGGCCGTCAATGAGATTGACCGCGTTGGAAAGGGTGAAGACCCAAATCGCGGTAATGATCGGCAGCATGGACGGCCCGAGCACGACAAACCCTGCGAAGGGCAGCTTCAACTGATACATCGTGCACCCGCTCAGATAGAGCACTGATGCGGCGAGGAACTGTCCAGCGACTTTCGCCGGTGCGCTCATCTCTCGAAAGTCGTCGATGACGCCCACGACGAAGATCACACCCGTCGCGAGCAGCACACCGATCATCTCGTGCGACGAGGTGATGATGGTGCGAAGCGACGGGATCGCGAACGCCGCGAGCAGCGCTATGCAAAAGCCCACCAACATGGCGGCGCCACCGCCATAAGGCGTCACGCTCGTGTGGACCTTGCGTTCGTCGGGTTGCGCGCTGTAGCCAAGGCGCAACGAGATTGTCCTGGCCGGACGGTTGGCCACGAGCGTTACGATCGCCCCGACGAGCATCACCGCGGCGTACGAGGCGATGTTGCCCATGGACTACTTCGTGAAGGTGACGTACGGATTGAAGGCCCCACACAACGAGGCGACTTCATTTCGCACGCGCTCCAGTGCCGCGTCGTCGTCACGCTCGCGCAACGCCGTGGCCATCAATGACGCCACCGTGGCGAATTCATCCTCGCGAAGTCCCGCTGTCGTCTCGGCGGCGGTGCCCACGCGAAGTCCCGAGGTGATGAACGCACTGCGTGGGTCGTCGGGGATTGTGTTGCGGTTCGTCGTGATGCCCGCACGGTCCAAAGCTTCTTGGGCGACTTTGCCGGTGAGTTCGGCGTCGAATTCGCGAAGGTCGACCAGAACCATGTGGTTCTCAGTCGCCCCCGAAACGATACGAAAACCTTCACGCGCGAGCGCGTGCGCGAATGCGATCGAATTCTTCACCACCTGATCGGTGTACTGCGAAAAGCTTGGTTGCGCGGCCTCTTTGAAGGCGACCGCTTTTGCCGCGATGGCGTGCTCGAGGGGTCCACCCTGCTGACCTGGAAAAACAGCCGAGTCGATCTTCTTGGCGTACTCCTCGCGGCACAGAATTGCCCCGCCCCTCGGTCCGCGCAACGTCTTATGCGTAGTGAAGGTGACGACGTCGGCGTAGGGTACCGGGTTCGGGTGCGAGCCACCCGCGATCAACCCCGCCACGTGCGCCGAGTCGAACATGAGCATGGCACCGACCTCATCGGCAATTTCGCGAAACGGTGCCGGGTCGATGCGGCGCGCGTACGCGGTCGCGCCCGCGACGATCAATTTGGGGCGGTGTCGTAGAGCAAGTTCACGCACATTGTCAAAGTCAATGAGTTCACCCGGCGTTGATGGGTCGTCGCACCGTGGCGTCACACCATAGGAGACGAAGTTCCAGATCTTGGAGGTCATCGACGCGGGAGAACCATGAGTCAGGTGGCCGCCCTGGTCCAGTCGCATCGCCAGTATCGTGTCACCCGCCTCCAACAGTGCTTGATAGACCGCGACGTTGGCGTTGGCCCCGCTATGGGGCTGGACATTGGCGTGGTCCGCGCCAAAAAGTGCGGTCAATCGACGACGCGCGAGGTCCTCGACCTCGTCCACGACCTGGTTGCCTCCGTAGTAGCGACGCCCCGGATAACCCTCGGCGTACTTGTTCGTGAGAATCGATCCGGTAGCGGCCATGACGGCAGGCGACGCGAAGTTCTCGCTCGCAATCAACTGCAGCGTCGAGGTCTGTCGATCCCACTCCTGGCGCAAGAGCGACGTGAGCTCCTCGTCATTGGTGATCCAACTATCAAAGGGAGAAGAACCCACGGTCGAAATGCCTTTCTTACTGGTTCGCGAGCTCATCGAGCACGCGCAATTTTTCAACACGGCCCACGTGGCGACCCTCACCGGGCGACGCGTTCATCCAGGCCTCGAGCGCCTCAAGGGCCACAGACGGGCCAATGAGCCGAGAGCCCATGCACAGCACATTGGCGTGATTGTGCTCGCGCGCGAGGTGCGCCGACGTGACGTCGTGCACGAGCGCCGCGCGTATTCCCGCAACCTTGTTTGCCGCGATCGAGATGCCGATACCCGAGCCGCATACCGCGACGCCGAGTTCGGCGTCGCCCGACGCTACGGCGTGTCCCACGGCTTCGCCGTAGTCGGGATAATCAACAGAATCGGTGGCATTGTTGGTGCCGACGTCCAGGACGTCGTGACCCCACTGCTCGAGCGTCGCGACCAATAACGACTTGAGGTCGTACCCCGCGTGATCAGATCCAAGGGCAATACGCATTGATACCACCCTACTGGTCGTGCCCCTTAAGTTGGAGTGCGCGTGCTGGGCAACGCACCCGTGCGCGTCGAACCAGCCACGGTGGAGGTCCGCTTCGAGCGGGACTGAAGGGTGGTGGTGGCCCTCTTGACCCGCGGCGTCGTGGACTCGGTCACTAACTGGCTGGTAACTAGTATCAGCACATGAAGCAAGTTCTGCTCGCGCCCCCGCTGTCTTCGACGCTCGACGTCACTTCCGAACAGTTCCAAAAGAACCGAGCAGACATGCTCGAACAATTGGGTGTGATCGACGAGTTGCTCGACCAGGCGGAAGCCGGTGGCGGCGAGAAGGCCATGGAACGACTGCGTTCACGCGGCAAGTTGCCCGTGCGCGAGCGCATTGCCCACGTCCTCGATCCCGACACACCCTTCCTCGAGATCTCCGCCCTAGCCGGCTACGACTCGGACTACACGCTGGGCGGGGGCATGATCGTTGGCATCGGCGTCATCGCGGGCACCGAGTGTGTCGTGATGGCCAATGACCCAACGGTGTTGGGCGGCGCCCTCACCGCCTACTCCGCGAAGAAGTGGGAGCGCGCGCTTGAGATCGCGCGCGACAACCAGATTCCCTACGTCAGTTTCGTCGAGTCCGCAGGCGCGGACCTGCGCGTCGGTGGTGGCGGCGGCGGTCGCATGCACACCAGCCACTTTGCCGAAAGTG
The DNA here is from genome assembly GCA_019352095.1 of Acidobacteriota bacterium. GTDB lineage: Bacteria > Actinomycetota > Acidimicrobiia > Acidimicrobiales > RAAP-2 > RAAP-2. The sequence continues at coordinate 20,709 of JABBNY010000010.1, read as the reverse complement.
GCCGTTTCTTCTACGACTTGATCGAACTCTCCAAGATGGGCGTGCCGACCGTGTGCGTGGTCTTTGGCTCCTCGACCGCGGGCGGTGCCTACCAACCCGGTCTCTCTGACTACAACATCGTCGTGAAGAACCAATCGAAGGTCTTCCTCGCCGGTCCGCCCCTCGTAAAAATGGCCACCGGTGAGGAGTCTGATGACGAGACCCTCGGTGGCGCGCAAATGCACGCCGAGGTGTCCGGGCTCGGGGACTACTTCGCCGACGACGAGATGCAGGCGATTCGCATGTGCCGCGAAGTCGTGTCACACCTCAACTGGAGAAAGCGTGGACCCGGACCGTCGCTCGCCAGCGATGAACCCATCCACGATCCCGAGCAACTCCTCGGGATCGTCGCGCGCGACCTTCGCCAAGCCGTTGACGTGCGCGACATCATTGCCCGGGTCGTCGACGGCTCACGCTTCGAGGAATTCAAGACCCGCTACGCCAGCACGATGATCTGCGGTTGGGCGAGCATCCACGGCTACCCCGTAGGCATCCTCGGCAACAATGGTGTGATCTACCCCCACGCCGCGGAAAAAGCGGGACAGTTCATCCAACTCTGTAATCAAATAGACGTCCCGCTCGTGTTCTTGCAGAACATCACCGGTTACATGGTCGGAAAGGACGCCGAGGCCGAGGGGATCATCAAGAAAGGTTCCCAGATGTTGAATGCGGTGGCGAACTCGAACGTTCCCCACCTCACGGTCATCGTCGGGTCCTCGTACGGTGCGGGCACCTACGGAATGTCGGGTCGCGCGTTCGGCAACCGTTTCACCTTCTTGTGGCCGACCGCGAAGATCGCGGTGATGGGCCCCAAGCAAATCGCGGGTGTCATGTCCCAGGTCCGCCGAGCGCAGGCGGCGCGAAAGGGTGAGGAATTCGACGAGGAAGAGGACCGCAAGATTGTGGCCATGGTTGAAGAGGCCCAGGAGAAGGGCTCACTCGCTCTCGCGGCTACCGGCGCGATCAGTGACGACGGGATCATTGATCCGCGCGACACTCGCACCGTGCTCGGCATGTGCCTCTCAGTCGTTCGCAGTCGCCCCATCGAGGGCTCGTCCAGCTATGGCGTGTTCCGCCTATGACATTCACCACCCTGCTCATCGCCAACCGAGGCGAGATCGCGCGCCGGATCATCCGTGGCGCCAACGAAATGGGGATCAGGACCGTCGGTATCTATACCAACGCCGATGTGGGCGCACCGTTCATCACTGAATGTGACGAGGCCTTGCGCATCGACACCGGCTATCTCGACGGCGACGCCATTCTCGATGTGGCGCAACGATCCGGTGCTGAAGCCATCCATCCGGGTTACGGCTTCCTCTCAGAGAACAGTGAGTTCGCCGCGCACGTGCAGACGGCCGGTCTGATCTGGGTGGGACCTCCTGCCCACGTCATCGCCGCCATGGGCGACAAGCTCGAAGCCAAAAAGGTGGCCCAGGTCGCCGGTGTGCCCATACTCCTTTCGAGCGACGATCCATCCGACGCTCGCGACATTGGCTACCCGCTCATGGTCAAAGCCGCCGCTGGGGGTGGCGGCAAAGGCATGCGCATTGTCTATGACCCCTCGGACCTCGAAGCGGCCGTGGCGGCGGCTCGTCGAGAGGCTCTCAGCGGATTTGGCGACGATCGGGTGTTCCTCGAGCGCTACGTCGCCGCTTCACGCCACGTAGAGATTCAGATCCTGGGTGACCAGCACGGGAATCTCGTGCACCTGGGTGAGCGCGAATGTTCGATTCAGCGTCGCCACCAGAAGCTGATCGAGGAGTCGCCCTCGACGATTGTCGACGAGCAGATGCGTCACGCCATGGGCGATGCCGCGCTCGAGCTGGCCAAAGCCATTGGCTACCAATCAGCCGGCACCGTCGAGTTCCTCGTCGATGACGATTCACGCGAGTTCTTCTTTCTCGAGGTGAATACCCGTCTCCAAGTGGAGCATCCCGTCACCGAGGCCGTCACCGGCATCGATCTCGTTCGCGAGCAACTACGCATTGCCATGGGAGAAGAGCTCGGTTACGACCAGGACGACATCGACTTCGAAGGTCACGCCATCGAAGTTCGTCTCTGCGCCGAGGATCCCGGTGCCGGATTCCTGCCAGCGACCGGGACGATGGTGGCCTTCGAGCCAGCGTTCTCGCCGTGGGTGCGATGGGAATCGGGCGTCGAGCAAGGGTCGGTCGTCAGCGTTGCCTTCGACCCGCTGCTCGCCAAAGTGATCGCTCACGCGCCGACACGCGTCGAAGCGGCCTCGACGTTGGCGCTCGCGCTGGAACGATTGCACATCGGTGGCGTCACCACCAACAGCGACTTCCTCGCCGCCACCCTTCGACACCCTGGCTTCCTCGCCGGTGACACGACAACAGACTTCATCGAGCGATACCAACCAGCCCGCTCACTCTCGCTGAGCCCCGAGGAACTCAACTGGGCCGCCACCGCCGCGGCATTGTGGCTCCAAGGCCTCAATCGCTCGCAGACGCCCGTACTCCAGCACATCCCCAGTGGATGGCGCAACGCGCGACTACCGCGCCAGAGCGTGACGCTTCGTTGGAAGGATGAATCGCTCACGGTCGCCTACCGCTCACTACGCGATGGCTCTTTCCAGGTAGGTGACGACGGAAGCGCGCGCGTGTACCGCTGGAGTGAATGCGATATCGACCTCGAGGTGAATGGTCGACGAGCCACGTCACGAGTGACACAGTCGCGTGATCTGCTCCTGGTACAAACGCCTCGTGGAACGGCGCGGTTCAACATCGAACCTCTCTTTGTGATATCGAGCGCCGATGCGACGCTCGGGGGTCTCAGCGCGCCAATGCCCGGCGTCATCATCGACGTGCGCGTCGAAGTCGGCCAGCACGTCGAGGTCGGCCAGACATTGATCGTGATGGAGGCCATGAAAATGGAGCACATCATCGTCGCCCCGAGTGCGGGCACCGTCAGTGACGTGCTCGTGACCACGGCCCAACAGGTTGACAGCGGGGCTGCACTACTCACAATCGAACCCGACAATGAAGTGACCAACGAGAATGAGGACTCCGCGTGACCTCTCCCATCCGCATCGCGAATTGCTCTGGTTTTTATGGGGACCGAATCTCGGCGGCCAAGGAGATGGTCGAGGGCGGTCCCATTGATGTTCTCACCGGCGACTGGCTGGCCGAACTCACCATGCTCATCCTCGCCCGCTCGCGAGCGAAGAACCCCGGCGCGGGCTACGCGAGAAGTTTCGTGACCCAGATGGAACAGGTCATGGGGACCTGCCTCGAGCGAGGTATCAAGGTCGTCTCGAACGCGGGAGGCCTCGATCCTGAGCACTGCGCGGAGGCGGTGGCCCAAGTGGCCGACAAACTCGGACTCTCACCGAGCATTGCCTACGTCAACGGTGACGACCTGCTGCCGAGGCTCGAAGAACTCCAAGCAGCTGGCATCGACCTCGCGCACTTCGAAACCGGCGCGCCGGTCGGCGACGTCTCGCGTTTCATCACCGCCAATGCCTACTTGGGTTGTTTTGGCATCGTCGAAGCGCTCACGCTCGGCGCGGACATCGTGATCACCGGTCGGGTCACCGACGCGGCGGTCGTGTGCGGACCCGCCGCCTGGCACCACGGCTGGTCGCGCGACAACTGGGACGCCCTCGCCGGGGCCGTGGTCGCAGGTCACGTCATCGAGTGTGGGACCCAGGTCACCGGCGGCAACTACTCATTCTTCACCGAGGTCCCGGGCATGACCCGCGTTGGCTTTCCTTGGGTGGAGATCGCCGAAGATGGAACCTCCGTCGTTGGCAAACACGACGGGACCGGCGGCGAGGTCTCCATTGGCACCGTGACGTCCCAACTCCTGTACGAGATCGCCAGCCCTACGTACCTCGGCCCCGACGTCTCGGCTCGCTTCGACACCATTCGACTCGAACAGATCGCGAGCGACCGCGTGCGCATCACCAATACGAAGGGTGAACCACCTCCCGCCACCCTCAAAGTCGCCATGAACGAGATCGGTGGTTATCGAAAGGACCTGAACGTCGCCCTCACGGGTCTCGACATCGAGGCCAAGGCCCGCCTCGTCGAAGACGCCTTTTGGATCGCGTGCCCCTTTGCTCGTGAGGACTTCGAAAGCGTGACCACCCGCCTTATCCGCACCGACAAGCCTGATCCCGCGACCAACGAGGAAGCGGTCGCGATTTGGCGCCTTTCGATCAAGGACCACGACGAGCACAAGGTCGGCCGCGCTCTCGCCGACGCCGTCGTGGAGATCGCACTGTCGACCGCACCGGGGTTCTTCATCGTCGGTGCCAGCCCATCGCCCGGCACACCATTCGGGGTGTATCGGCCCGCTCTGGTGCCCGCCGATCTGGTCCCCCAGTACGTGGTGGTGCGAGGCGGCTCGCGTACGGTGGTCGATTCGGTGGCGCCGCCAGGCACACCCCACGTCACCCCCGAAGTCGGTCCCGACGCGTCAGTCCCTCGCGGATCAACCACGCGTGCGCCGCTCGGTCGGATCTTTGGGGCGCGCTCTGGTGACAAGGGCGGCAACGCGAACGTCGGGATCTTCGCGCGAAGCGACGACGCGTGGGCCTGGCTCGACGAATTCTTGAGCGTCGAAGAGCTCCAGCGACTCCTGCCCGAGACGGCTCCGCTCAAGGTCGAGCGCTACCGACTACCGGCGCTTCGATCGTTGAACTTCGTCATCCATGATCTGCTCGAAGAAGGCGTCGCCGCCTCCAGCCGCCAAGATGCCCAGGCCAAGGGCCTGGGTGAATGGCTGCGCAGTCGCATGGTCGAGATCCCCACGTCCCTACTCACCCCATGAGTGACCTCGACGACGTACGCGCTGATCTCGTCGCGGAACAACGCTCACTTGACGAGCTGGTCAGTGACCTCACGAACGAGCAGTGGCTCCTGGCGACCTCGAGTGAAGGATGGAACGTCACCGATCAGATCGGGCACCTCACCTACTTCGACGTCGCGGCGGCGACGGCTATCACCAGCCCTGAGGACTTTCGTGCCAGCCTGCATGCGCTCATTGAAGGGGCGTCGTCGCTCGGTCTTGACGAGTACACCCTCGGAGCATTCCGACAGCAGGATGTGCACGGTCGATTGTCCGCGTGGCGCGAAGGCCGCGCAGACCTCGAGCGGGCCGCGCTGACCCTTGGCGACGACGACCGTGTGCCCTGGTACGGACCATCCATGAGTGCCAAGTCCTTTCTCACCGCGCGCCTCATGGAAGTGTGGGCGCACGCGACCGACGTCGCTGATGCGCTCGGCGTTCGTCGCGCCGCCACCGATCGCCTGCGCCACATCGCCCAACTGGGCTACATCACGCGCTCGTGGTCCTACAGCGTGCGAGGAGAAACGCCACCCGTCGGTGAGGTGCGGGTGCAGCTCGTAAGTCCGTCTGGTGCACCGTGGACCCGCGGAGCGCTCGACGCGCAAGACACCATCACCGGGGCCATGGAGGACTTCTGTCTCGTGGTCACCCAACGCCGCCACGTCGACGACACGGCTCTCGCAACGGGCGAGCTCGGTCGTCACTGGCTTCTTCGCGCGCAGGCGTTCGCCGGAGGACCCACGCTCGGTCCCGCCAGTCGAGGTGCCCGATGACCGTGGTCGATGTCGCCATCGCCCACGGCGTCATGACGATCACCCTTGACGATGTGGACCGGCGAAACGCCCTCAGTCAACAGCTGCTTCGTGAATTCCTCGACGCCATCGATGGGGCCGAGGGCGACCCAGCGGTGCGGGCGGTCGTGGTGACGAACCAGGGCACGGTCTTTTGCGCCGGCGCCAATCTCGCCGAGCGTTCATCTCCCCCGGGCACCGACGTGGCGTCCGCGCCGGTTGACCTGAGTACGCTCCTGGCGCGTATCAGCCGCTCGCCATTGCCGTTCGTTGGACGAATCAACGGACACTGCGTCGCGGGCGGTGTGGGACTCGCGGCGGTGATGGACATCTCGGTCGCCGTGGACTCGGCCCTCTTTGGCTTCACTGAAGTGCGTGTTGGTGTCGCTCCCGCGATGATCTCAGTGGTGTGCCTGCCCAAGATGCGCCTCGGTGACGCCCGCGCGGCGTTCCTACGCGGACAGCGCTTTAGCGCCACGGAAGCCGAGCGCCTGGGTCTCATCAACCAGGTCACCTCCAGTGACGATCTCGATGCGGCGATCACGGCCATTGTGAACGACCTACTGTCGGGAGAACCTGGCGCCCTGAGCGCCGCTAAGTTGCTCACGAACACCGTGCCCGGAATGGCGCACGAGGACGCCTTCGACTGGACGACCACGCTGTCGGCGCACTTGTTCGCGAGCGACGAGGCACGCGAGGGTATGACTGCCTTTCTCGAGAAGCGCCCGGCGTCGTGGGTCCAGCGTCTTCCCGACTCGACGCTGTGAACCTCGAACTCGCGTTGCACCTGGGAATCTAGCTACCCGACCTCGAGACTGCTCACTGCGTGATCTCGCCGGCGTCACCGAGAATCGCGGCTATCACTCGTTCGTCGATCGCTCCTTGTCGCAGAATGCGCCACGTCGTGTCACTGAGCTGCACCACGGTTGACACGGTGCCCGCCCGCTCGCCCCCATCGACGATTCCCGCGAGCGAGGCCGACGTTTCGAACGCCGCTCGCACTTGGGACGCGTTCTGACAGGGTGGTTCGCCGTGGCTATTCGCACTCGTCACACAGAGTGGCCCGCTCTCGGCCAGGATCGCGCGCACTCGTGGGTCGTCGGGGATGCGAAAACCCGCACTCTGGGTGGTGCCACCTACGAGCGCGGCCAGAGGTCCCGGGACCGGTACAACAATGGTGAGGGGACCCGGCCACAGCACCTCGGATAGTTGACGCGCGCTCGGTGGCCACGCAACCCCACACGCCTCGATCTGTTCGATCGAGTCGACGAGGACGGGTAGGGCCACTGAGGTGGGCCGCCGCTTCAACGAAAAGAGTGTCGCGATCGCCTCGGGTCGCGCGAGCGAGGCCGCGACGCCGTAGACGGTATCGGTGGGGACCGCGATGACCTGACCCTTCGCCAGGGCGGCCACGGCGTCGTCGAGCTCCATCGATGGGATCATCGTCGAGCCACCAGTATTCGAGGGTGCCCCGCCATGTCGTCGATGTCATGTGCGTCAAAGCCCGCAGCGACGCTCGCATCCAGTACGGCCGCACGCTGGCGGTCCCCATGCTCACACACGAGGACGCCACCGGGCTTCAACCATCGAGGTGCGTGGGCAATGATCGTCGCCAGGTCGTCAAAGCCCGCAACGCCCGAGGCATCGGGTGCGACGAGCGCGCCGTGCGGTTCGTATCCGAGTACCGGATCGAGATCCTTGAGCTCCCTTTCCCCCACGTACGGGGGGTTCGAGACGATGAGCTCAAAACGACCGAGGAGCTCGACGTCGATATCCTCGAACCAACTCGACTGCACAAACGATACCGAGTGCAGGTGGTGCTTCAGCGCGTTTCGTCGCGCGACCGCTAGCGCGTCACGAGACTCGTCCACCGCCACCAGACTCGCCGCGATACCTCGTGATCGCAGTTCGTCGAGCAGGGAGAGACCGATCGCCCCCGAGCCACAACCGAGGTCCAAGATGAGCGGCGCACTCACGTCGAGGCGGGCCAATTCGCGCATGGCCACCTCGACCAGCTCTTCGGTCTCGGGTCGTGGGATGAGCACGCGCTCGTCGACGTCGAGGTCGAGCGAGCGAAACGGCCAGTGACCAATGATGTACTGCAGCGGCTCCCCCTCGAGTCGGCGCGTGGCCGCGAGACGCAGCGCCACGATCGCGTCGAGGTCACCGCCGGGCACGAACTCCTCGACCAGCCATCGCGCCTCGCGACGCTCCAGGCCGAGCTCGACGAGCTCGACGACGAGGTCGCTGTTAACGTCCGTCACTCTCGGCCAATTGACGAGCCCGCTTGTCGGCGAGGAGCGCATCGACGTAGTGGTCGAGATCACCGTTCAACACCGTATCGAGGGTGTACGTCGTCATGTTGATGCGGTGATCGGTGACACGATTCTCTTTGAAGTTGTACGTGCGAATCTTCTCGCTACGACCGCCACTGCCGAGTTGGGACCGCTTGAGGTCTCCCAGTTCATTGGCCTGGGCGTCCTGGGCCGCTTTCAACAGTCGAGAACGCAGAACGATCAGCGCCTTGGCCCGATTTTGAATCTGGCTCTTCTCGTCCTGCATCGAGACCACGATGCCGGTCGGGAGGTGGGTGATGCGCACCGCCGAGTCGGTCGTATTGACACTTTGACCCCCCGGACCCGAGGAGCGGTAGACGTCGATCTTCAGGTCATTGGTGTCGATCGCCACGTCGACCTCTTCGGCTTCAGGAAGCACCGAGACTGTGGCCGATGACGTGTGGACGCGGCCCTTGGCTTCGGTGGTGGGCACACGCTGCACGCGGTGGACGCCCGCTTCGAACTCCAGTCGAGACCACGCGTCGTCGCCCTTGATCAGATAGGTCGCTTCGTCGAGCCCACCCTGTTCGGACTCGCGCTCTTCGATCACCTCGAGCTTCCATCCGTGCAGCGCGGCGTAGCGTCGATACATCTCAGCGAGGTCGCTCGCGAAGAGGTTCGCTTCTTCGCCACCCTCGGCACCGCGTATCTCGAGGATCACGTTGCGCCCGACGTTGGGGTCACGAGGGAGCAACAGCGTCTCGAGGTTCATCTCCAGCTCTGGGATGAGGGCCTCGGCGTTGTTCATCTCCTCACGCCACTGCTCTCGTTCATCACCGCTCGAATCGTTGAACATCTCTTTGGCGGTGTTGAGGTCCTCTTGTGCCGCCTTCAACTGTTGCCAGGCGAGGTTGATCTCGGCGAGTTCCTTGTGACGACGCGACAGGTCGCGAAGCCGTGTGAGATCACTCGCGATGTCCGGGGCGGCGAGCGCCGCTTCAACGGTGTGCAGTTCTTCCTGAAGTACGTTCAGGGTCTCGTCGAGGGAGCGCACGAAGAATGGTGAGCGCTCGGAGGCTTACGCCTTGGGAGCGCGCGCCTTGTTGGTCTTTTGCGCGTAGCGACGCTGGAAGCGCTCCACGCGTCCACCGGTGTCGACGAGCTTCTGCTTGCCGGTGAAGAACGGGTGGCACTCGTTGCAGAGTTCTACGGTCATCGAGGACTTCGTTGACTGGGTCGTGAACGTGTTACCGCACGAGCAGGTCACGGTCGCTTCGCCGTACTTGGGGTGAATGTCTGTCTTCATGAGTGCTCCTTGTTGCGAAGGGAAAGTTTACAGGAAAATCAGCTGGTCGGTGCAGGGCCGCGTGCAATCTCGCCCAGGAACTCGTCATTACTGCGTGTGGACTTGAGTTTGTCGATCAGCAACTCAAGACCAGCCGCCTCTCGTCCCTCGGACGCGAGGCCGTTCAGCACGCGGCGAAGCTTCCAGACCTGGGGTAGGACCTCACGGCTGAAGAGCAGCTCTTCGTGACGGGTCGAGGACCCGTTGACGTCGATTGCGGGGTACAGGCGGCGCTCAGCGAGACGACGGTCGAGTTTGAGCTCCATGTTGCCAGTGCCCTTGAACTCCTCGAAAATGACGTCGTCCATCTTCGAGCCCGTCTCGACCAGGGCGCTCGCGAGGATGGTGAGCGAACCGCCCTCTTCAATATTGCGCGCAGCACCAAAAAACTTCTTCGGTGGGTAGAGCGCGCCAGAGTCAACACCACCAGACATGATGCGGCCGGTCGCGGGGGCCGCGAGGTTGTAGGCACGAGCGAGGCGGGTGATGCCGTCGAGGATGATCACCACGTCGCGACCCTGCTCGACGAGTCGCTTCGCACGCTCGATGCAGAGTTCAGCCACGTGCGTGTGCTCTTCGGCGGGACGGTCGAACGTGGAGGAGATGACCTCGCCGTGGACGCTTCGACGGATGTCGGTGACCTCTTCGGGGCGCTCGTCGACGAGCAGCACCATCAAGTGCACCTCGGGATTGTTCGCCTCGATCGACTGGGCGATCTGCTTCATCACCGTGGTCTTTCCGGCCTTGGGCGGTGAGACAATGAGACCGCGCTGACCCTTGCCGATCGGCGACAGCAAGTCAACGATGCGTGGTGTGAGGTCGCTCTTGCCCTCATTGGTCTCCAACTTGAGCTTCTCGTCCGGGAACAGCGGCGTCAGGTCCTCGAAGCGGGGACGAAGTCGTGCGACCTCGGGGTCGATGCCCGCCACCGAGTCGACGCGCAGCAGTGCGGGGTACTTCTCGTTGGACGCCGCGGGACGAAAGCCGCCGACGATGGCGTCGCCTTTTCGAAGGTGGTATCGACGGACCTGGTTGATTGAAACGTAGACGTCGTTGGGCGACGGGTGGTAGCCCTTGGTACGCAAGAATCCGTAGCCGTCGTCACGCAGGTCGAGCAATCCCTCGATCTCAACGAGTTCGCCCGAATAGGGCTGGTCGGCGTTGGGCATGACCTCGCCACCGAAGCGCTCACGTCCACCACCGTTGCTGCTGCGGTTGCGACGGTTGCGACGGTTGCGTCCACCCGGCTCGTTGGAGAATTCGCGGGGCTGACGCTCGCGGGTCTGGTTGTTCTGACGCGACTGACTCGGTGCGGACTGGTTCGAGGACGGTTGACGCTCGGACTGAGACTCGTTGGCCACGGTGATCTCGCTCGGGCTCGCCGCCGCTGAAGTCACCGACGCACCGACCGTGGCCTTGGCGGCTGGTTCGGCCACGAACTCACCCAGCAGGGTCTCGAAGTCGTCGACCGGGGTCGCGACCGTGCGCCGCGAGCGAACCGCTCGTGAGCTCGGAGCAGCGTCTGAGGACGTCGCGGTGGGGGATGAATTCGACGCGCTCGCCTTGGCGACCGAGGCGCTCGCTTTGGGCGTCGATTCTCCCATGATGGATTCGATGAGGGCGGCCTTGCTCGCTCGAGCAGAGACTTCAACACCCTTCACTTTTGCAATGGTTTGAAGGTCTTCGCGAGTCTTTGACTCGAGGTCTGAACGGTCTGGGGTGGGCTTTGCAGCCATTGGTGTTCCTTTCTCACCGACCGCGAAAAGTTCGCGCGACGGAGAAGAAAAACAAGAGATGTCGTCTTAGGAAGAGTTCCGCACGTCGGCGAGAGGCCGGACGCGTACGACAACTAGCAGTGTAGCCGACGTTGGCGACAATGCAAACCTAGGGGGAATCCTCAGGAGAGTTCGGCGAGCAACGAACTCAAGGTGGCATCAACGACGACCGGTGCCGCGCTGTTGGCGACCGCGATATCGGGGTCCTTTAGGCCGTTACCCGTCAAGACGCACACCACGGTCGAACCCTTAGGCACACCGAACTTCAAGATACCCGCCACTGATGCGGCTGACGCGGGCTCACAGAAGATCGACTCGTAGCGCGCCACGAAATGGTAGGCGTCGAGAATTTCCTCGTCGCTCACCGCGCGGATGTCGCCCAGAGATTCGTGTATCACCTCGAGCGCCTGGACCCAACTGGCGGGATTGCCAATACGGATCGCGGTCGCGATCGTTTCGGGGTTGGCCACGGGGTGTCCGAGCACGATGGGCGCGGCGCCGGCGGCCTGAAAGCCCCACATCTTGGGAAGATCTCGCGTGAGGCCCGCCTCGTGGTACTGCGTAAAACCTCGCCAGTACGCGGTGATGTTCCCCGCGTTTCCAACGGGAATCGCCAGGATGTCGGGCACTTTTCCGAGCACGTCGACGATCTCGAAGGCGCCCGTCTTTTGCCCCTCGATGCGGTCTGGGTTGATGGAGTTCACGATTGTGATCGGCAGGTGTTGGGTGAGTTCACGCGCCAGATCGAGCGCCTGGTCGAAGTTGCCCCTGATCTGGATCACCTGGGCGCCGTACACGATGGCCTGGGCGAGCTTGCCCATGGCGATCTTGCCTTCGGGGACGAGCACGACACACTCCATACCGGCCTTGGCGGCGTACGCGGCAGCGGCGGCCGAGGTGTTGCCCGTTGACCCACAGATTACGGACTGGGCCCCGTTGGCCTTGGCTTTGGTGATGGCCATTGTCATTCCGCGGTCCTTGAAGGAACCTGAAGGATTCAGCCCTTCGTACTTCAAGTACACGTCCGCCTCTAGGCGCTCGGAAAGTCGCTCGGCGTAGATGAGCGGCGTGTTGCCCTCTTGGAGGGTGACGACCTCGTTCACCCCTTCAAGGTCAAACCACCGCGAATACTCCTTGATCAATCCGTTCCAACCGGTCACGCGACACCTCCATCGACAACGCGAATACATGCGCCAATAGAGTCCACCGACTCCAATTTGGCGAGATCATCAATCGTGGCGTGCACGGCCTTGGTCAAGGCCGTATGAGTGACGAACGACAATCGCGCCTCATCGGCGAAACCCGATTGCTCCATTGATTGGATCGACACACCGTGTCGACCAAAGATGTTCGCCACGCTCGCGAGCACACCGGGCTCGTCCATGACGTCAAGACTGATATAGAAGACGCTGGCGATCTCGCCCACTTCAATGCTGTGGAGCCGGTCGTCCACGCTGAAGGGCACGTCGTGGCGACCACTGACCCGATTGCGCGCTGCGTGTAAGACGTCGCCGAGCACCGCGGTGGCTGTTGGCACGCCGCCCGCACCCTGGCCCAGCCACATGAGAGGTCCGCTCTTGGCGCCTTCGACGAACACCGCGTTCATGGCGCCGTGCACCGAGGCGAGGGGGTGCTCGAGTGGAATCATCGCCGGGTGAGCGCGTCGCGAGATCCCGTGCTCGCCCACCCGCTCGGCAATGCCCAGCAACTTGATCACGTAGCCGGCGCGATGGGCGAATTCGACGTCGACCGAGCGGACGCCGGTTATGCCCTCACGCGCAATGGGCTCACCGTGCAATTCAGTACCGAAGGCCAGCGATGAGAGGATCTGTACCTTGGCGGCGGCATCGAAGGCCTGGACGTCCGCGCTCGGGTCGGACTCGGCGTACCCGAGCGCCTGCGCCTCGGCCAGAGCGTCGGCGTAACTACTGCCCTCAGAGGTCATCTTGGACAGGATGAAGTTGGTCGTGCCGTTCACGATGCCGAGTACCCGCTCGATGCGCTCGCCCGCGAGCGACGTGCGCAGTGCCCGAAGTATTGGAATGCCGCCGCCCACCGCCGCCTCGTAGAACAGGTCGGCGCCGTTCTCGTGGGCCAGGTGGCTGAGTTCAGTGCCACACTCGGCGATGAGGGCTTTGTTGGCGGTCACCACCGACACGCCACGACCGAGTGCCGCCTCAATGTACGTGCGCGCTGGCTCGATACCGCCCGCCACTTCGACCAGGATGTCCAGGTCTTCGCGGTTCGCGAGGGCCAACGCGTCTGAGGTGAGCAGAGCCGGATCAATGCCCGGACGAGGCTTTTTGACGTCTCGAACTGCAACTTGGACGACCTCGAGGGTCGCCGTCGCGGCGTCGAGCAGGGCAATCGAACGCGATTCGTCGCCCACCAGGTCAACGAGCGCGAGGCCGACATTGCCCGCCCCTATTACTCCGACACGAATCTTCGGCGTGTTCATTGAATAAGGCTAACCGCTCGCACGAGACCGCCAGCTCAGACTTCCAGGCGCGCGAGGTCGTCGAAGGTCTCGCGACGAAGCACCTGTCGGGCCTCGCCGTTGTGTACGAACACCACGGCGGGACGAGGCACCCGGTTGTAGTTCGAGGCCATGGAGTAGCCGTACGCGCCGGTGACCGGCGTCGCGACGATGCTGTCGACGGTCGTCTCGGCGGGTAGCCACGCTTCATCTATCAAGACGTCACCACTCTCGCAGTGCTTGCCCACGAGACGAACTTTCTGAACTCGAGGCGCACGAGGGTGATCGACGTCGAAGGCCTCGTACCCCGAGCCGTAGAGCACGGGGCGCGGATTGTCACTCATGCCCCCGTCGACCGCCATGTACGTGCGCTGGGTCACGTGCTTCACCGCACCCACCCGATACAACGTGACCGCCGCTTGGGCGACGATGGAGCGACCGGGCTCGGCGAGCAAGCGCACGTGTGGTGCGAGTCGCGCCTCACGTGCGGCGTCGCGAAGTGCCTCACCCCATTGGGTGACGCTGAGCGCCTCTTCGCTGGCGACGTAGGCAACGCCCAACCCTCCACCGATGCACAGCTCGTCGAAACCGTCGTCGCGAGTGAACTCGCTGAGTATTGACAAAGTCTCCACGTAGCCAGCTACCTCGAAGATCTGTGAACCAATGTGGGCGTGTACGCCGTGCACGCTCACCCCGGGGATCTCACGAAGCGCCGAGATAGCGCGCCGCGCGTCACCACTCGCCACCGAGAATCCGAACTTCGTGTCCTCTTGGCCGGTACGGATGTACTCGTGAGTGTGCGCTTCCACCCCCGGCGTCACGCGCACGAGGCAATTGAGAGGGGCGTCGGGGGTGACGAGCTGACGCACTCGTTCGATCTCATCGAAATTATCGACTACCAACCGGTGCACGCCGACTGCGACGCACCGCTCGAGTTCGTCGTGCGACTTGTTGTTGCCGTGCATGATGATCCGGTTCGCGGGCACGCCCGAGCGAAGTACCAGGTCGAGTTCGCCCCCGGTCGCGACGTCGATACACAGTCCCTCCTCGAAGGCCACGCGCGCCATCGCGCCACACAGGAAGGATTTGGACGCGAACGCCACGCCGTCGTCGAAGACACTCGCCGCCTCTCGGCACCGCGAGCGCAGCGTCGCCTCGTCATAGACAAACAGTGGTGTGCCGTACGTCGCTGCGAGGTCGCGTAGTGAGACACCACCGATCGTCACGTCGCCTTCGCTGACCACGCCAGTATCGGGCAGCAAGGATGTTCGAAACGGCTCCGCGCTCACGTGTGCCTAGTACTCGACGGCGTGACGATTCGAACGGTGTCCGGTAGGCTGACCGTGATGCCCTCGTAGCTCAGCGGATAGAGCATTGGCCTCCGAAGCCAAGGGTCGCGCGTTCGAATCGCGCCGGGGGCACCAATGAACACAAGGCTTTACGAGCGATTTGCCCTATAAATAGGGGCTCCAGGCGCGAGGTCATGCTCCCCATTATTACTGGCTTTTCGTGGGTGGGTGCAAAAGATCTGTGTCAGATCTGTGTCAGGGCATCTGGCTGCCAGATGCACAGAAGAGTCACAACGTAGTTGTCTCTCCAACTCGCGACGCTCTTTGAGCATCACGGAACGTACACGCCTCGCCTGTTTGGCATGGCCTCTTCGTTTGATTGCGGCGTACGCCGCCGCAGTCTTTCGACCCGGTGATCCTGGCCAGATGCCCCCGCCCAACAAGACAGGTCAAGTGCGCCACAGATAGCGACTCGCACCATGCAAGGAATGAACGACCTACTTACTCTGTGCGACCTCGAGGAACTCCTCAAAATCACCAATGACCGAGACACCATCAATTCAATCGGGGCTCTCATTGCTCAGGAGATTAATAAGCCTGGCATCCGCGACACCCCAGATGCGAGACGCGCACTTGGACTTCTACTCCGAATTGTCATTCAGGGTGGCCTCTACCTGGACCGCTGGGCAACCCACACGACCAATCATGAATCAGCCAACTAGGACTTCATTGACTCCGCCGAGTCCAAGGGCCACTGTGAAGTAGACCCGTTGGGTGCGCTGCCTTCCACGATGACAATTCTGTTTCTTCCCGTCTTCTTGACCGAGTACATCGCCACGTCCGCCCGAGCGAGGACGTCATCCGAGAGACAATCGGCTCCTTGAACGACGGCGATCCCGATGCTGATTGTCATGTGAAGTTCCTCTCCGTTCACCATGATCGGCTCTGTAACGATTGAACGCAGGCGCCCGGCGATCGTCTGAGCCGCATCCAGTGGATCGGACAAGTCTTCGAACACAGCGACGAACTCGTCACCTCCGAAACGAGCGACGACATCCTCGGGGCGCATCTGAGTAGCCAGACGTGCTGCCAACTCGACGAGCACATCATCTCCGCATGCGTGTCCGAAGGCATCATTCACCTCTTTGAAGTTGTCCAGGTCCATGAAGGCGACCACAAGTCCTCCACGATGACGAGCTAACCGAGCGATCGCTCGGTCGAGCCAGTCAACCAGCAACGCCCGATTGACCAAGCCCGTGAGTGGGTCGTGAAGTGCAAGGTGCGTCAGCCGTTCATAGAGAGTTTGGATCTCTTCATCGAACTGCTTTGCCATGAGCACCAAACTCGAGCGACAACTCTTCATCACCATGTCACAGGCCTCGTCGAGCGTTTCTCTACTGATCTTCAGTCTGGCAGCCTCCTCGGCCAACACCGTGCGAGTCGCTTCGCTCCACCAGAGGTTGAGCCTCGTGATGAGGGCGCCCGACAACTCGAAGTGCGGATTAATTCGCAAGGTTGATGGAGAACTGGGCTCAACATCGGGTTGCTCGCTGACGCGAGCCAATAACCTGCGCGTCTCTCGCTGTTGTACGGCCACCCTTCCGAGCGAAGCGATCTGCTCACGGTCAAGGGGATCAGCCAGAACACCGTGCATGAGCCAGTTGGCGATCGAATGCACCGCGAGCATGGTTGTGCTCCAGTGAGAGTCCTGCGCGGCCACCTCTTCAAGCGTGGCTCTCGAGTGCTTCACGAACTCCATCTGGCAACGACGCACGACCTCGTCAGCTCGACCTTCAAGTGCGCTTCCGAGTGCGAAGCGCTCAGAAGGTCGCTCCGCTATCCGATCGCATCTCGCGGCGCTCTCTCGCAGCCGTCCTTCACTAATCACACCTACTGGTTCGGCGTCACCGGTCACGATCAGAACAATCGTCGCCGCACAAAGCAACCTGAAAGATAGTCCATTGGACTGCAGGCTAGAGCACATCTAGACCACCCACACCGACCCGCGTTGAGCCCTTTTGCCGACACGGGCTTGCGTTGCCAACTCATCCGCACTCACTTCTTGCATCTTCGCAGCATGAGGCAGTGAAGTCGACTCTCTGTCTGTGGTTGACCGCACTCAGTTGAACACAGCCGTTGCTCTTCTTGCCAAAGCGACCGGTGAAAATAAGCGACCTTCCTCTCCTGCTACACGTCAACGTGGTGAAGCCGACGGGTCTACCCTCGTGCGTCTCGATCGGACGAGAGACCTAGCTCTGGTTGGTGCAGCCCTGCGGGCTGCCCGCGCCTGCGGCGCAGTTGGCCAGGGTCAGGTCGTAACGAGGGCCAAGTAATCGTAGAGACACGCTGCGGGACGAAGTCCCTGGAGCGTCAGCGCAGCGACCAGCGACGCCGGAGAGGGGTATACACGATGCTGGCCATCGCTGCGCTCGGCCAGTAGGTGTCTATATGTGTGCAAAGTGAAAAAACCGTGTCAATCAACCGAAATTGAAAATGGGGTCGGCTGAGCCCTAAAAGGCATCCAATCAGTGAGTACGTGCGTCGTGGTCAGAGATGTCGCACTGCTGCTCGAGACTTCATGAGCGCGGAATCACCTCGAAATAACAGCGCTCGTCAATAAGCAGGTCATGCCGCAGCCCGGCTCGTGATCGAAGTGGTGAATATCGCGAGACGCAAGCACCGTCGGCAACGTCAATCGGCGCCCGATGGTCAGGCTTCACGTCGCCGCGATGCGTCACCCGCCGCAGCTACGCCGTCAGCCGTGACCAACCACGCGCCAAACAGGATGCGGGTTCGTCCGGAGGTGAGCGAGGTTGGTCGAAAAACCATCTCAGGAGACGCTAGCCCCCTTCACCCATCACCGAGTGGTGTTCACCGCTCACTTGAACTTGCTGACGCACCCCAAATGGCTCTCGAGCGCCTGGAGAGGGAATTTCTTGGGTTGACGCCATCCCAGAGACTTTTACTTACCATCGGACAAGCCAACGATGCGTCTGCAAAGGACATTGCGTCGTGGCGAGGTTAACCTGCACCAGCCGTACCTCGGATTTCCATCAGGGTTTGGGAGACCGCATCGAACTGTGCCATGGTAAGTGTTCCCGGATTCGCCGACTTCGCGCCCAATCTGAAACACGCCACCGTCAGGTTGGCGAGCGCCGACAACTCAGCAGGCGAAGCTCCACTGGCGCTTCCCGAGATACTCTGCGCGGCACCATACAGTTGGGCCAGCGCACCCGAGAGCGCGGCGTCGGCACCCGTTCTGGACCCTGCGGCCACCCATAGCCGCCAGTAGATCTCAGCGGTCGTGTACTCCGCTTGAATGGTGTCGATCCGAGACTGGACACCTAACCACCACGCCACTGACGAGGTCGCAGTGGTAGTTGTCGCGGTCGCAGTGGTAGTTGTCGCGGTCGCAGTGGTAGTTGTCACGGTCGCAGTGGTAGTTGTCGCGGGGTCGGATTTCGTCGCTCCGCACGCAGAGAGCGCCAATCCCGCAACCACCAACAGCGCAAGTCCAGTGTGAGTTGTCTTCATCAACTTCCTCCGATTTCCACGATGGTCAACTCATCAAACTTCGAAAAGGGCACATTGACACGAATTAGCACAGAAGAGTCCAGCGGTGGCGAGAATCCCATTCCCTAAGGCGCAGCCATCCACGTGTCAGTCTACGAAGATTCGCTACATCAACTTCCACGGCAATCGTTCTCAGCGCCCAGACAACGGAGGCGGGTGGGCGTTGATTTTGATCACCTCACCATGTAGTTCACCTTGCACAAATGGCCATTGGCCGTAGTGACGGCGAAGGTATGCCAACCCCGAGCCGACCCGGCAAGCAACCTCACCCGAACAACGAGTGCCCTTCCAGAGTCATGGACGACAACGGCACTCGATCCGGCTTCGTTACTCGTTATTCTTGGCCGACCATAGAAGCCGGTGCCGACGATGGTGACCGCCATCGTCCGACCAACCCAGACGAAGCCGTTCACCCTGATGGCACGGAGCCTCATCGGGACGACCGTTGCCCTGAAGGTTACCGTGATAGCGGCCGAGCTGGCACTCTGGTAGGTCGCGTCCGCGGCCTTGGTGACCATCACGGTGCAGGTTCCCGCACTTGTGGCGCTGACTGCGTTACCAGTGATTGAACAGTTCGCCGTACCGGCGTTCGTGACCACATAGGTGACCGCGCCAGTGCCCGAGCCACCACTCAAAGTGAGGGTGAGCGCTGTGCCAACGGTGCTCCTGGTGGAAACGAGCGTTAGCGCTGCTTGGGCGACAAGAGCGACAGTGGTGAAGGTCACCGTAGTAGCGGCTGAAGCGGCAACCAGGTAGCTCGCGTCCGCGGCCTTGGTGACCATCACGGTGCAGGTTCCCGCACTTGTGGCGCTGACTGCGTTACCAGTGATTGAACAGTTCGCCGTACCGGCGTTCGTGACCACATAGGTGACCGCGCCAGTGCCCGAGCCACCACTCAAAGTGAGGGTGAGCGGAGTCCCGACGACACCGCTCGTGCTGGTGACAAAGATCGAGGCCTGAGCCACCGGAGCGCCGGGCGTCGAACCGACGCCGGTGCGCACAGCAATCGATTGTTGGACCTGCGAAGCGGGTAGATAGCCTGAACCGCCATATTGGTTCGCATCGATGATGCACGTCCCCAACGCCAAGAAGGTGACTACCCCTGAATGCATCGAACAGGCGCCGGACGTTGACGCGCTGTCGATGCTCGTGGTAATCGGGAGTTTCGAACTGGACGTCGCCACGGGATAGTACGTCGTCGAACCCAGCACTTCGGACGAGGGAGGGGTCGACGAGAAGTGGATAGTCTGAACACCCTCACTCACCGTAAACGACTGCTGCGCGGTTGGGGCAGCTGCGTAGTTCGCATTGCCAGTTTGGTTTGCGGCGATCACGCAGTTCCCAACTCCGGAAAACGACACCTGTCCGGCATTCACCGAGCACACCCCCGAGCCTGAGGTCCCGGCAACACTGAACTGCACCGTGAGTCCTGAGCTCGAGGTTGCGCTCAGGACATAGGGCAGTCCACCGACAGAAGCATTCGATGGCACCACCGAATTGAAAGTAATCGTTTGGGTTCCCTGGGCGATCGAAAAGGACTGCGTCACCTGTGTGGCAGCAGCGTACGTTGAGTTCCCAGCCTGGTTGGCGTCGAGAGTACAAGTGCCGACGCCGGTCATCGCAACAACGCCAGCTGACACCGAACATGCCCCCACCGTCGACGAGGAGTCAATGGTCAAACTCACCGTCAATCCCGAGTCGGACGTCACCACTGGAGCGTACGAGCCACCAACCATCGCCCCACTGGGAGACGGCGAGGTAAAGGTGATGGTCTGAGCCGTCCCCGATGCCCTCGATCCCCTAAGCGACCTCGACAAGTCATTGCCAGCGCCACCAACCTCGCCTTGACCAATGGCGCGAGAAAAATACGCCGCTCGTACCAGCGGAGTCACACTAGCGAGGCTCATCACAGCGCTGATCGGCGACGTGGTCACACTGGCGGTGACGCTCACCGAGGAAGCGGATCCTTGGATGGTCGTTCCGCCGGTCGTACCGTCGTAGTACTGCGAGGCGTAGGTCCCGGTGCCAGTGCAATCGATGAACTGCACCGTGTACGAACCCGCGGCGAGACCACTAATCGTGTAGGTGCCGTCCGTGGCGCTCGCGGCCCCGCCGCCAAGCCCTCCATTGACTGCCTGCGCGTTGACGCAGATTCCCGCGAGGCCCGTCGAGCCGTTCGAGACCGTGCCCGAGATCGATCCGCCCACGCTCATAACGGCGTCGATGGACGAAATGGTGCTACCCGAGTTCACGCTCACCGACGTCGCCGACGCTGGGATGGTCGTTCCGCCGGTCGTACCGTCGTAGTACTGCGAGGCGTAGGTCCCGGT
>JABBNY010000009.1 GCA_019352095.1 Acidobacteriota bacterium | reverse complement strand
CTTCCGATCTGGATGCGAACGTTGCGTTCATTCCATTCGGCCACGATGCTCGCAATCTCCTCCCCCAGCTTCGTAGGGGTTATCGCTCGGGTGTGGGCGACCAGGTCGGCGACGGACTCGTCGCCCGTATGCCCGATGCCGGTGAAAACAGGCTTCGCACTCGCCGCAATGGCGCGGGCAACGCGCTCGTCATCAAAGCAGGCAAGATCACCCTTCGAGCCTCCGCCGCGCACGAGACAGATGATGTCGACGTCGTGATGAGCGAGTGCCTCAATGGCTGCGACGATCTGGGCCGGTGCCGCCTCACCTTGAACCGCAGTCTTTACCAAGGTGATCTGGAAACCGAATCCCGAGTTCAAGAGTTGGCCCGTGAAGTCGCTGTAGCCCTCGGTGCCCGGACTGGCCACGAGGCCAACTCGCAGGGGCACCGACGGTACTTCTCGGAGTTTGTTCGCCATCAGGAGGCCCTCAGCCTCAAGGCGAGCAATCAATTCCTGGCGGCGACGTGCCACGTCGCCGAGTAAACCTTGGACATCGATGGCGGTCACGGTAAAACCAATACGACCTTGCGGAGCGTAGAGATCGACGTAGCCGAACAGGTTCACAATGGTGCCTGGTTTCAGCGTGATGCCCTCGGACGCCAACTTCTTCTTCAGTGGATTCCACTGAGAACCCCAGCAGTGAGCGTTGAGCACTGGCCGCTTGGCGTCGTTCGATGCCGACCCGGCGTCGACCAGGTCTACGTAGAGGTGCGTCTTCTCGTACACCTTGGCGACCTCGCCACGAACCCACCGTGGGTGTCGGCGACCGAACGCACTCTCCAACTGAGCGGTCAGGAGTTCATAGAACTGCCCTACCTCGTAGACGGTGTCGTCACCTGCGCTTTCTTCGTGTTGCACGAGGCGAGGCTACTTGCCCGGTGCGACGCGTCACGACACTCTTGTCTCACGCGGTCTGGTGTGTCAGACTAATTACGGATAGTGAGTTGACTGGGTGGTCGCACGTCTCGGTAACGAGACGTGAGGAAAGTCGGGGCTCCACAGGGCAGGGTGCTCGCGAAACGTGAGTCGCGGTGACGTGCAGGACAGTGCCACAGAGAACAAACCGCCGATGGCCCGGGTGACCGGGTACAGGTAAGGGTGAAACGGTGCGGTAAGAGCGCACCAGCGTTGTGGGTGACCACGACGGCTTGGTAAACCCCACCCGGAGCAAGGTCAAACGCGGGAGCGCGTGGCCCGCATGTTCTGGAAACAGGACACTCCCAAGGTAGATCGCTGAGATGGATGGCCGCCCAACCCTTCGAGAGAAGGGTGGACAGAACCCCGCTTATAGGTCGACTCACTATCCCTTCACACCCATAAAGGACTGACCGTGCTGCACTTGCCGTACCGAGAACTGCCAGTCTCGGACCCCGGCACGCCCGACACTCGCTCACCACTGCGGTTCCTCGTCTGGCTCGCGGGCCACCAGAAGCACCTGTTGTTCCTCAACGCACTCTTCGGTATTGGCTGGATGGTGAGTCAAGCCCTCCTGTGGGCCGCAGTGGGCGCCGCGATTGACCACGGCATCTCACGCCACGATCCACGACAATTGTGGCATTGGGTCATGATCGTCATGGCGCTCGGACTCTTTCAGGCACTGTGTGGCGCACTGCGCCACCAACTGGCCGTAACCAACTGGATGCAGGCCGCATATCGAACAGTCCAAGTCATCGGTCACCACATCACCATCACGGGTACCGCCCTCACCGACGAGATCCCCTCGGGTGACATTGTCAACACTGTGGCCGCTGACGCGATGAGGATCGGTGGCGCGTACGACGTCTTCGCACGCTTCATGGGGGCTATCGTCGCCTGGGTCGTCGTGTCGTTCATCCTGCTCTCGGCGTCAGTCGAGTTGGGATTGATCGTCTTGATTGGCGTGCCGATACTGGCGTCGCTGACAACGCCGTTGATGCGCCCACTGCACGCGGCCCAAGCCGCCCAGCGTGAGACCGCCGGCCGGTTGGCGGCGCTCGGTTCAGACACAGTTGCGGGGCTTCGCATACTCAGGGGTGTGGGTGGTGAAGAGGTGTTCTTGGATAATTACCGAAGGCAGAGCAACCTCGTTCGCCTCGCGGGAAATCGTATTGCCATGCCGCAAGCGGGTCTCGAATCCGGTCAGGTACTTCTGCCGGCGGTCCTGACGGGAATTGTGACGTACCTCGGTGCACGCGACGTCATGAACGGAACGTTGCAGGCGGGTCAACTGGTTGCTTTCTTCGGTTACGCCACGTTCTTAACCACGCCCCTTCGAACCGCAATTGAATACGTGATCGCCACCACACGTGCCTTTGTGGGTGCCGGTCGGGTGCTTCGCATCTTGAACGTGACCCCACTCGTCAAAGAACCCGAGGTGGCTCGCGCGTGGCCAACCAACGTAGAGAGCCTCGAGGATCGCTCTAGCGGGGTTCGCCTCGAACGAGGAAAGATGGTCGGTGTAGTGACCGAACGGCCCGAAGAAGCGTCGACGATTGCCGATCGACTCGGCCGGTTCCTGCCCGATTCACATGGTGTACTCGTGAACGGCATCGCACTCGACGAGTTCTCGGTGCGCGATACTCGACAAAACGTGGTCGTCAGCGAAATTGAGCCGCGCCTGTTCTCTGGCGAGCTTCGTTTCGAGCTAGCTCCCCACGGCTATACCCACGATGGACCGATTTATGATGCGCTGGACGCCGCGAGTGCACTCGATCTCCTCGAGGCTCTCGAGGACGGACTCGATACGACGGTCGAGGAACGGGGACGAAGCTTCTCGGGTGGCCAACGACAACGCCTGAGTCTCGCACGCGCTCTTTTGAGCGAAGCGGAGGTCCTCATATTGGTGGAGCCGACATCGGCCGTTGACACACACACCGAAGCTCGCATCGCCATGCGTCTGGGTGCGGCCCGCCGCGGTCGCACCACGATGGTCGCAACAACCAGCCCGCTGATGCTTGAGCGCATGGACATCATTTACGTCCTGGTCGACGGGCATGTCGTGGCCCAAGGCGATCACGAAACGCTCCTGCGTGATTCGCCGAGGTATCGCCATATCGTCCTTCGAAATGAGTCGGCGTGAGCACCCTACCTATTGCTGACTTCAAGACCGTGCGGGCCCACGCTCGCGTCCTGATTCGAGATCATCAATCCTCATTCGTTCGAATGCTGCTGCTCTACGCGCTCGCTGCGATCATGGCGTTGGTCCCCGCGTGGGTTATTGGTCAAATCACCCAGTACGCGTCGACGAATGGTTTGACGTCACGTCGCGTCACCGACCTCGTTGCGCTCCTTTTCGCATCGTCCCTCGGTTACGCGCTGTTGTCGTTTCTCGCACGACGGCGCAGTTACGTGCTCGGCGAGACCATTTTCGCCCAGCTTCGAGAAGGCTTTCTCGAGAGCGTGCTCGCACTCCCCCTGGCCGAGGTCGAGCGCGCGGGAACGGGCGACCTACTCAGCCGTACAACCAATGACATCGAAGCACTCGCGAGAACGGTCCGATTTGCTCTGCCGGAATGGCTCGTCGCCATCGTGCAGGCGACGCTCACCCTCGTGGCGATGCTCTTGATCAGCCCACTCGCGAGCCTGGCGTCACTCGTTTCACTGCCCTTCCTCTACTTCTCCACCCGCTTCTATCTCCGTTACGCGACGCCTGGCTATCGGCGCGAACGCATGAGTTACGCGACCTTGTCGGGAACGGTCTCCGAAACCGCCGAGGGAGCGCGGACCGTTGACGCCCAGCGACTTGGTCGGCGCCAAGCGACCCGTATCGAGGGCGATATCCGTGAGTCCTTCTATGCCGAGATGTACACCCTACTGATGCGCCTGGTGTGGTTTCCTATCGTCGAAAGCTCCTTCGCCCTCGCGGTGTCGGTCACGCTGGCGTGGAGTGGATGGCTCGCCATCACCCATCACATCACCCTCGGCGCGGCAACGACCGTCACCTTGTACGTCGTGCAGATCAATGACCCAATCGACCGAATAATTTCCTGGCTCGACGAATTGCAGATGGGTCAATCGTCGCTGGCGAGACTCGTCGGAGTTGCGAGTGTGCGCGATGATCGCCCTAGCACTGGTCCGAGCCCGAGCACCGAGGTCATTTCGGTTCGCAATGTCTCGTACGCCTACCGCGAAGGACACGATGTCTTACGAGACGTCTCGCTCACGATACGTCCGGGCGAACGACTGGCAATCGTTGGACCGTCGGGCGCCGGGAAATCCACTCTCGGACGACTTCTCGCCGGCATAGACGCACCACGAAGTGGTGAGGTGCTGCTCGGCGAGATTTCTTTGTCGTCACTGCCGCTCGACACGCTGCGACGCCATGTGGCCCTGGTCACCCAAGAGCACCACATCTTCATCGGCACCGTGCGCGAGAACCTCGCGTTAGCGAAACCGTCGGCGAACGAGAGCGAGATCCTCGACGCACTGGCGGCGGTCGACGCACTTGAGTGGGTGAACGGACTCCCCCAGGGGCTGTCAACCGAGCTCGGCACCACGGGCTATCCGGTCACCCCTGCACAGGCGCAGCAATTGGCCCTCGCACGACTCGTGCTGAGTAACCCCCATACGCTCGTGCTCGATGAAGCCACAGCCCTCCTCGATCCTCGAGCGGCTCGCCACTTGGAGCGTTCACTAAGTGCGGTGCTCAAAGGCCGTACGGTGATTGCAATCGCCCACCGACTCCACACCGCGCACGACGCGGATCGTGTCTGTGTTGTCAGCCAAGGCCGCATCATTGAGGTCGGGACCCACGATGAACTGATCGAACTCGACGGTGACTACGCGGCACTGTGGCGAAGTTGGCGCAGCGACGGGCACGCCGGCTCGTAGGCTTCCTTCGTGGCAGATCTACTTCGCAGCGACGAGATTCTGGCCTGCGTTCATCGCGTCGCGCTCGATCGGGGTCAACCTTTCGAGTTCGAACGCCCCCTGACCACCCCTGAGATGGCGAAACGACAGCGCGATGCGGAAAACCACCGACGTCGCACATTCGAAGAGATACTCAGCCTGCACCCCGACGCTCTTCAGCCTCGAAACGTCACCGACACCATGGCCTGTCTCGATACGGGTGCTGAACTCGTGTTGCGACCACATCTCGCCGCCGATCAACTCGGACGCAGGAAGGCCACGGCGCACATTCTCGTGCGGGTCGGTCGACTTGAGGAACGGTTCATCTACGTGCCAATGATCATCAAGAACAACGAGGTCGTCGAAGGTGCGTCGACGCGACGCCTACTCGAAGGCTCACTTCTGGGTCTCGCTCCATCGGAGGCGACCTTCACCGACGGCTTCGGACCGCGATCGACGCCAACGGTTACTCGAAACGGCATAGCTCTGGCGCACGCGACTCGAGTGCTTCAGGCCCTGGGTCACGGCGATCCGTCTGGCCGTGGGGCCATGATCGACCGGAATCGTCGGGTGTGGTGGTTTGACCTCGTGGGAAATAACTATTCCCGATTCAATCTTGACGCGTACGATGCGTTGTACCGCGAACGACTGAGCGTCCTCGAGGCGCACGACCAGTGGCGCATTGAACACGGCGAGTTCCCCACCAAACCGTATTGGCACCGCGAATGCCTCGAGTGCCCGTACTCCTCATACTGCGAACGCCAACTCGCCGACATCGATGACGTCTCACTGACCCGCTTCACCAATATTGAGCAGCAACTTCTCCTGCACGAGCACGGCATCAACACCCGGCGCGATCTCGCGCGGCTTGATCCCCATCGCGCACGAGCGGCGCGAGGGCGCGCCCTCATCGCGCGTGGCGAGTCCCAACGAGAAGATCACCTCGGTCGCTCCATCGACAAGCTGGACGACCTCATTTACCGAGCCCGTGCCCACGTACGCGGCACTTCACTACGAATTCTCGAGCCCAACCTCATGGGCTGTCCCACCGCAGACGTTGAGGTGGATGTCGACATGGAGAGTTACGATGACGCGACGTACCTCTGGGGTGCGACCGTCACTGTGAACAACGCCGTGAACGGCGTGGAGGCCGGGCACTGGTCGTTCGTCAACTGGGGCGAACTCAACAGTGCCACAGAGTCCCAGATCTTCGTCGACTTCTGGCGTTGGTTCGACCACCTGCGTTCGCTGTGCGCTGCGCAAGATCGCAGCCTGGCGGCGTACTGTTTCTGGGCCCAAGCGGAGGATGGCGCGATGAATCGGGCCGTCCTCAACCCCCTCGCGGGGGGACCCACCCGTTCCGACCTCGAAGCCTTTCGACAGAGCTCACCTCCTCAGTGGATTGATCTGCACGAATTGGCAAAACGACAGATCCAGACTGAAGGTCCACTGGGGCTCAAACAATTGGCCACGGCATCGGGGTTCACCTGGCGTGATGAGAATCCGAGCGGCGAAGCGTCGATGGTGTGGTACGAGATTGCCGCAGCCGACGAATCAAGTGAAGCCATGACCTCACGTCAGCGCATCCTTGAGTACAACGAGGATGATTGTCGAGCAACCAAGGCGTTACGCGACTGGCTGAACGGACCGGCTAAGGAGTTGGCGCACCGCGACGCTCCGGCGTGAGCACCGAGGCTCATTAGATTAATTAGGTGGCCCCTGCACTCCCGACTTCCTTGCCAGAGAGCCCATACTTGCGACTGGCACGGGTACTTGGTGTGCTCAACGTGATTGTCTCGCTTGGACTTTCGCTACTCCTCGCTCGAGCGCTTACTGACCTTTCACACCGTGGGTTCAGCACGGGCGTGCTTTTACTCCTGGTCGTGCTCGTGACACGATGGCTACTCACACTGATCCTTTTCGAGTGGAGCACCTACACGGCTCGCGAGATCCGACAGCACTGGCGACTTCGAACGGTTGACCACCTCAGAATTCCCCGGCTCGAGGGCGAGCGAAGCCGTGGTGATCTGCTTCTCGCCATCGACCACGCGGCGGAAGGTCCATCGATTGAAGTGCTCGCGACGAGTGCGCGGCTCAGTGTCCTGGGCCTGATCATTGTGTTCTGGGCAGTTGGTTGGCTGAGCACTCTCATCACAATTTCGCTCATGGCCCTCGCGGTCCCTCTCTACCAGCGCGCCGGGAAACGAAGTGAGGCGTTGGCCCACGAATACCAACTACGCCGCGCGACGCTCGAGTCGCGCCAACTCGAACTCCTCAGTCACACCCCCGAGCTGCGCTCACTTGGTGCGGCCCAATATGGGGCCGACGAGATCGCCGCCATCTCGACCTCGGAGAACACCCTCGCCATGCGCGCCATCCGAGTCGCCCTCACGTCGTCACTGGTTACGGAGTTTCTCAGTGGTGTCAGCATTGGGCTGGTGGCCATGGTTGTCGGGTTCTCATTACTCGGTGGACGAGTCAGCCTTCTTCGAGCGTTGATTGCGGTATTGGTCACAGGTGAGATCTTCACGAGCATCCGACGTTTCGGTGCGGAATTTCACCGCCGAGAGAACGCAGCCAAATCCTTAACTCTCTTGGGCGATGTGGCGCCCCTGCCACATGGACTGTCGGGCGGACCACTTATAAGGGCCTCACAACTCGTCACGAGAGCGAGCGACGAGGTCCACTCCCTGGAACTTCATTCGGGTGATCGCGTCCTAATCACTGGCGCCTCGGGCAGCGGCAAGTCGACACTGTTGCAGACACTCGTTGGTTGGCGGGCGGCGACGGCTGGCTCCGTCGAGCATTCGTATGCCACCGTTGGATATGTGAGCGTCGAAAGCTCCTTGCTCTCGGGCACGCTGTGGACCAACATCACTCTCGGGGAGGATCTTGCGCGCGAGCGTGTCAAAGCACTGCTGGGCGATTTGGGGCTCTCGGGTGAGCGCTTTAGCGACCTTGACGAACCATTGCTCGCAGACGGTAGGGGCCTCAGTACCGGCGAGACCGTTCGCATAGTTCTGGCGCGAAGTCTCATTCGCCACCCCGATCTCTTGATCCTCGACGACATCGCCGGCGTGATGGACGCAACGACCCAGCAGTTGGTGCGCCAACGACTCGAGCGAGAGACCGACATCGCGATCATCGAAGCAACCGTCGATGCGCCGCTCGTGAAATCACCGACACAGACGCTGGTGCTGCACCATGTCAGGTGACATTTCTCGAATCGCACGTTGGTTGAAGAGGGCTCGTCCCCCGCGCGCGCAACTCGCGCGTGCACTGATTGCAGGTACCGTCGCCGCGGTGACCAACATCGGTCTGCTCATCGGTGCAGTCGCCCTCCTTGTAGAGAGCGCCAATCGACCGGGACTTCGAGCGGTCGCTGGCGCGCTCATCGTCATTGAGCTCCTGGCTTTTCTCCGTTCTCCACTTCGCTTCCTGGAGCGATTGAGCGCGCATCGGCTCGGTTTCAGCGCGGTAACGCGATGGCGGCGCTGGTTGATCGCCACCATTGGACGCTGGGATTACTCAAGGTGGCGCGAACACGCCGCGGGTGATCTCCTCGAACGCTCGCTGCGCGACACCGACGAACTTCAAGATCTCTGGCTGCGCTTCGCCCTGCCCATCATTACGACGAGCGTGTCGCTGCTCGCTGGCGACGTTGTGCTGGCCCTACTTCCTCCACGGGGGCAGTGGCTCACCTTCGCGGTCCTCATGCTGGTCGTGCAGGCCCTCGCATACGCCGCGCTCTTCGCCAATCTTCGAACCCTCGTCCGACTCGACCGAGGGGTACGTGTCGAGCGCGGCACGTACCTCGCAACACTCGTCGAGCTCAGCGGTGCGACGCCAGAGCTCAGCCTCCTCGGGCACGAAGACTTCGCGTTCGAACGGCTCAACGAGACACGCCTACGCCTGGCCAGTACCGAAGAACGTCTCCAACGCGCACGACGTCGCTCGAACGTCGTGCCCCTGGCGAGCGCGGTGATGTCGCTCGGTGCGCTCGCTGCAACCCACCCCCACACGTCGCCGCTTTGGATCGTGGTGGGCGCACTTCTCGCGGTGGCCAACGCTGAGTCGCTCACGGTAGTGCGCGGAGGCATCGACACGGCGGTGGCGGTGGGCGCCGCAGCTGCTCGACTCGAGGAACTTGACAGCGCAGAGTTTTCAGCCTCGCACGCGTGGCCGGTAGACGCAACATTTCGAGCCGAGGACGTCACGTTGAAACAGGACGACACACTCCTCGTTCAAAACGCTCATTTCACGATCGTCCCCGGAAGGCGAATAGCGCTGATCGGCTCGTCGGGTTCAGGAAAATCCACGCTGCTGCGCGCGATGTGCGGACTCGATCGCGCGTTCTCAGGGCGCATGAGCGTAGGCGGGGTCGGTCTCGCAGATATCGATGAAGAAGTGCTGCGCGTCAAGCTCGCGTACGTCGCCAGTGAGCCCGGTCTCACCCGCGGCTACGTGACCGACGTGATCCGACTTGGTCGTCCAAGTTCTCGCGACGCCACCCTCGATCTCGCGGGACTCGGCCTGGTCGCCGACGAGACGTCACGGTGGGACGAGCTCTCACGCGGTGAACGCCAACGCGTGGCGATCGTGCGGGCGCTCGTGACGAGTCCCGAGATCATTGTCTTGGATGAACCGACGAGCGGGCTCGGCAGCGAGGAGACCACTCTCGTGCTGTCGCTACTGGAGACGACCAACGCCACCGTCATCATCGCAACCCATGACCCGCTCGTGATTGGGTGGTGTGACGACGTGCTGGAACTCGCCGACCACCACCTTCATCCCATTAGCCGTTGAGCGCACCCATGGAGCGCGCCTGATAGCGCTCACCCTGGACCGCATCACGCGGCACCGCCGCCTCGAGATCATTGATCTCAGCGTCGCTCAATTCGATGTCACTCGCGGCGATGTTCTCGCGCAACCACTTTCGTCGTTTCGTACCAGGGATCGGCACCACATCGCTTCCGCGAGAGAGTACCCACGCGAGTGCCAACTGAGCGACCGTGACGCCTTTCTTCGTAGCGATCTGCTCGAGCGAGTTGAGCAGTTCCAAGTTCTTCGCACCCGCGTCGCCCACGAATCGAGGATGCTGTGAACGAAAGTCCTTCTCGTCAACTGGCTCTCGGTTCGCCCGCTCATTCGTAAGAAAGCCGCGGCCCAGCGGGCTGTAGGCCACGAAACCAATGCCCAGTCGACGACACGTCTCAAGTACGCCGTCTTCGGGGTCTCGCGTCCAGAGTGAATATTCGCTCTGCAGCGCAGTCACGGGGTGGACCGCATGCGCACGCTCGATCGTCGCCGACGATGCTTCAGAGATACCGAGGTACCGTACTTTTCCGGCATCCACCAGCGATTTCATTGCACCCCAGGTCTCCTCGATCGGTACCGTACGGTCAACCCTGTGCTGATAGTAGAGGTCGATGACCTCTACTCCCAATCGGCGAAGCGAGTCGTCGCACGACTGCAGTACGTACTCGGGACGTCCATTGATGCCGAGATAGGAGCCATCGTCACCTCGCTGATTGCCGAACTTTGTCGCGATGACTACATTCTCTCGTCGTCCCTTTATGGCGGCTCCGACCAGGATCTCGTTCTTGAACGGACCGTACATGTCTGCGGTGTCGAGGAAATTGACGCCACTGTCGAGTGCTTCGTGAATGGTGGCAATCGACTCCGCGTCATCGCCCGGACCATAGAACTCACTCATGCCCATGCAGCCGAGGCCTTGTGCCGAGACTTCCAGCCCTGCACCCAATATTCGCCGTTCCATACTGACTCCCTCTTTGTGAAGTTGCTCACAAACCTGTGATTGTTGGCTTCTTGAGACACAGTAGTGGTTGATCGACGGGCTAATTTCTTCTCTATTGGCTGGGGGGGCCAAACATCGCTAGCCCGTCTGTTCTGCATACGCCGAACGGACGGGCTTCGTTGTTTTTCATCACTTCTCTGCACAATCCCCACGCACCCTATGGTGGTTTCGTGAGTAACCCTGACGAATCATCATCCTCGCAACCGTTGCTGAGTGCACACGAGAAACCCTTGATGCGCGGATGGTTGCACTTGGGTGGCGTCGTGGTGCTACTCGCCTGCTCCCCGATCCTCTTTTCCAGGGCCCACACGTGGGCCCAGATCCTGTGGGTGAGTTGCTACGTCGTGGGTGTGGGCTCAATGATGCTGACCAGCGCTCTGTTCCATCGTGTCAATTGGTCTCCCACCAAGCGACGCGCGTGGAAGCGCGCGGACCACTCGACAATCTTTCTCGCCATCACCGGCAGCTACCTCGGGATAGCGGGCCTCACCATGCACGGCACAATTCGCCTCGTGCTGATACTCGTGATCAGTTCTGGCGCGCTCATCGGCATCACCATCCGTCAACTCGCGCTCGACACGCCAAAATGGGTGAACACCCTTCCCTACCTCGTGGTGGGTTGGGCCGCGGTGACGGTGCTCCCCCAGATCTACCGCGGCGGTGGGCCTACCGTCTTCTGGCTCATCGTGGCGGGCGGGCTCGCCTACTCCGTGGGCGCAGGCTTCTACGGTACGAAGCGTCCACGACTCTCGCCGAGAGTCTTTGGCTACCACGAGTTGTTCCACGCCTTCACGCTTATCGGTGCCGGACTGCACTTCGCCGCTATCGCACTCGCGCTTCGCTAATCAGTCGAGTGGTGGCACCGTATTGAAGTGAATCAACGTTGGTGAGCGCCGACGCGTGCCAATGGTCGTCATTGAACCGTTGTCGAGGCGCGTGCGCCACGCGACGGAGCCTGGCACCCCCAGCGCCCACGCGACAGCCGACTTAATGGGTGACACGTGGCTCACGATGGCGAGGTGGCGCTCGTCGTCGTGCAAGAGGCTCTCGCGATCCCTCAACAACTCGTCGAGTTCCGTGTGGACACGCTGATCCACCGACGCGAGTGATTCACCATTACCGATGACAACGTTGTGATCAGTCTCGAACGCTTGCCACTGCGCGCCGGTGACCACGCTGAGCGGCGAGCCTTCGAGTTCGCCGTAGTCGACTTCGATGAACGATTCGCGAACGACTTGAGACGCGTGCGGTATGGCGATGCTCGCGGTCGCTCGGGCACGTTGCAGTGGCGACACCCACACTTCGCTGACCTTGGCCAGGAGCGGTCGAAGCGCGCGTGCCTGACGTTCACCCAGTTCAGTGAGGGCCGGGTCACTTCTGCCCACGAGGAGACCCTGGGCGTTGGTCGTGGTCTGACCATGACGGATGAGGATTATCACGGCAGCAGGATCCTTCCACATTCAGGGCAATCCATGAATGTACCGGCGGGCAGGTGCTTCCAGCGATCATGATCAAGCGGGGAGAGCGCTATTCGACATCCGTCACAGCGTCCCGCATCGACCTGTGCGGCCCCCGAGCCGCCGACCCTGACCAGGGCCTGGTCGTAACGCGCGAGCAGCGCTGCGCTCACGGCTGACGCGCGTACGTGACGGTCACGTCGCAATGAGACCAGCTCCTCGTCGAGCGATGCCTGCAACTCAGCGATTGTCGTCTGGAGTTCACCGCGGCGCACGGTGAGGGGTTGCGCGCGCTCCCTGATGGAACGCACGACCTCGTCAAGAGGCTCGAGGGCGAGCAAGAACTCGAGTTCGCGATCTTCGCTTCGTTCGAGCAGTTCACGAACATGGTCAAGCTCCTTTTGCATGGCGCTCAGATCGCGCGCGTTCGCGGTGGAGGAGACAAGCGTCCGCTCGAGATCACCGGCGCGAGCGTGAAGGCGGCTGGCTTCAGCTTGAGCGTCCTCGTAGGCACTTCGCACCGGTCCGGCGTCAGCTTGTGTCTCGTTCAGGGCCTTGACGAGCTCACGCAACTCCCCCTCGAGGGTCGCGAGCTCGGTCATTTCGGGCAGATGCGAACGCTGTGAAGTGACTCGGTCGATCCAACGGTCCGCTTCCATGAGTGCTCGCAGCAGATCAGCTTCGCTCATGCACTCATTCTCGCACGTTGAAACGGGCGGCCGCGCGGCCCAACTTCTCGATCGCGGCGACCAGCGCCGGTTCGCAGCGCTCCAGCGCGTCCTCAAACGAGAACCAGTAGACCTCCGGGCTCTCATCGGGCGGTGGTACCGGATCGACGGGTGGCGCGAGCAGGATGTATCGAAGGTCGTAGTGCGTGTGTCCCTTGGGGCCCGGGTGGACGTCCACGTGGAAGAGTTCGACCGGATCGGGGTGGCGAACGGGCAGTCCCGTCTCCTCGGTGCACTCTCGCGCCGCGGCTCGCGCGGGTGATTCACCGTGATCGACATGACCCCCTGGCTGCACCCAGATTCCCAGACGTCGATGCCGGTGCAAAATCACGCCGCGTGACGACAGGACGAAGCCTGACGCCGTGACGTGGTGGGGGTTGGCGTCTTCATCGAACAGATCCTCCGGCCAGGTCAATCGATCCAGTGTCGCGGTGATCGAGGACGCCTCGCGTTCATCGACTGGCGAGATCGACTCGATCGCCCGACGAAGATCGTCGGGGTCACTC
The DNA here is from genome assembly GCA_019352095.1 of Acidobacteriota bacterium. Taxonomy (GTDB): domain Bacteria; phylum Actinomycetota; class Acidimicrobiia; order Acidimicrobiales; family RAAP-2; genus RAAP-2. The sequence goes on along the minus strand of JABBNY010000009.1, from coordinate 14,745 downwards.
ACGACGCGCCACCCAAGAGCCGCCGAACTGACTGGGGGACCTCAATGGTCCCACTCGCCATGGCGCCATCACGGCTCGGGGTCGGCTCGTCAAAGACCAACCGGGCAGGCACGACACCCGACCAGATGTCAAGATCCTGGTCCTCATTGGAGTCTTCCGTAGGCCCACCCGAGACTTTGGCGGAAGCTTCTTCAATCGTGAGCGCGATCACCATGGTGAGACGCTGCTCTTGGCTCGACATTGGTCGGACTTCACGAGCGCGTCCGGGTAGGACGGCGTCAATGAAAAGTTCGAGGATCCTCGCCTTTTCAGCTTGCTCGTCAACGAGGTGCACGGCACCCACCACAACGACGGAGCGGTAGGCAATCGACGACTCGAAGCCGCTTCGTGCCAATCGCAGTCCGTCATAGATGGTCGCCGACACCGCCGCGCGCCGCGCGCTGAGGATGGACTTCATGAGCGCATTCGACTGACTTCCGTGCAGAAACAACGTACGCCCTTCACGCGCGTGCAATGTTGGCAACGCCATCGCCAGTCCGTCTACTACTCCCGCCACGGTGCAATATCGAGCCTCGTCAAGTATTGCGTTCACCGTATCCTCGTCGTAGCGCGCCTTCTCGGGGAGTCGACGCACTCGGGTGTGAGGTCCCGGTCCTAAGACTGCGTCACTCATGCTCGTAGGTCACCACCAAAGAATGTGCGTGCCGCACCCGCGACCTCGACGTTCTTCTCGAAGAGACGCGCGTGCATCACCCCGCCGCGGGCCGAGGCCTGTCGCACGGACACGGTCGGCGACCCGACCTTCTCGACCCACCAGGGCGCCACCGCACACATAGCGCTACCGGTCACGTGGTCTTCGGCGAGACCGAGTCGCGGGGCGAAGACCCGTATCGACACATCCACGTCGGGCCCACCGTGACAGGCCGCAATGACGATCGAACTCGGTACGAGAAAGAGACTCATGGGGTCGACCGACAGTCCGCACAGGGTGTCATAGTCCTCCACAATCGCCAGAACGCTCTGGGGCCCCGCCTGGAAGACTTCTCTCACCGGCCCGAGTGTTCCGTTGAGCACCGAGGCGTCGAGCGGCTCGATGTACGCCCGTGGCAGGTCCACCCCCAAGAGACCGTCCTTGAGTCGGCGACCAGACAAGACGCCCGATCGGGTCTGAAAATAGAATTCGCCGCCAGGAACAGCCAGTTCAGTGAGCAAGACGTGCAGTGTGGCGAGGGTGGCGTGACCGCAGAGATCGACTTCAACGGTCGGTGTGAACCAGCGCAGCGACCAGCTATCACCTACTCGGCGCACGAATGCGGTCTCCGAGACACCCAATTCGAAGGCGATCTGTTGAAGTGCCTGATCCTCCATTGGACGCTCGAGCAACACCACTACCGCGGGATTGCCCCGTTCCGCGTCGCCGATGAACGCGTCGACCCACCAGAGCCGGTGACCGAAGCTGACATTGACCGAATCCACCCTTAGAGACTCCCACACGGGGAGCCCAGGCCGACGTAGTGTTTCATTGTGCGTGTAGCGACGTTTAACCTTCACGCCGGAGTTGACGGGTGGGGTCGACCGACCGGAGCCCTCGAGTACGCCATCGCCCTCAACCCAGACATCCTTATTACTCCTGAACTCTGGCGTGGCGACGACGGCACCGATTTCTACGAAGTACTCTCCGAACGGCTCGAGATGAAGGGCGCATTCGTTCCTCTCGCACGCGGCGAAAGGGTCACCACGGGAACAGGCGGACGTACCTGGCAACCGCTGATGGCCCACCTCACCGGCGAGCGAGGCCTCTATTTCAGTGAGCATCGCACCTTGAGCGCGTCTCAGCGAGCGCGCCGCGAATCTCACGGGGCCCTGGAGACGGGTGAATGGGGACTCTCACTTCTCACTCGATTGCCCATTGAGGACATTCGTATCGAACCGCTCGGGCGCTTGCCTCGAGAGCGCGTCCGTCGCGCAGTCATCGTCGCGCGCCTGTCGAGTGAGGGGCGTCCCTTTTACGTGCTGGCAATCCACGGTGCCCATATCAGTCACGGTTCGTACCGTCAGTATCGGCGGGTGAATCAGATCGTTGGATCACTGGACCCCGGTCTTGCGGTCGTACTCGCCGGCGACTTCAATTGCTGGCGCCCACTGTTACGAGTCTTGTTACCCGGGTGGCGTACGCTCGTGCGCGCGCGCACTTGGCCCGCCCGATTCCCCCACTCACAAATCGACCACATTCTCGCCAGGGGACCGTGGATTCGACGTGGCGGTGGAGCGAGTAATGGTGGCAGCGATCATCGAGCACTTGTCGCCGAGATCGATCTGGCTTAAACGAGTTCCATTCGCGAACTCTCAGGCAGTCGCCAGAGCAGCAGCACTGTCGGAAGCAGGGGCAGGAACGTTACGAGCGCCGGTATGCGAAGTGACGTCACGGTCGTGGCATGGACAACGTCACCCACCCAGCCAAAGAGGGCGAGTCCGGTGGTGGCCCCGAGCACACCTGCGACCACCACCCATCCGGCGGCAGTGGCGCGGTGAGAGTGCGCGAAGATCTCGGTGCTGATGGCCGTCGCCGCAGGAGCCAAGACGCCCGCTGCGCCGACCCCGATCAAGTAGCCAATGACGAAGCTCCCTCGCCCACCGCTGTAGGCGAAGGCCGACGTGACGCCCGATCCCACCACGCCGATCGCAACCGTCCAACGTCGACCGACCGAGCGCGCCAAGCGGCGACTGAGAAGCAGGCCTGCGAGGCCCGTCGCGGCACTCAATGCCACCACGGATGCCACGACGTGTGGGTTGATCTTGAGAACACCTTCCCCGTACACGAACGCGAACCCATTCGCCGGTCCCGTGATCATCCCGATGGTAAAGGCGATCGTCGACACGACGCCCAGGTGCCCCCGGATGGCTCTCGGCACCGACGTCAGTCTCGCGAGTGATGAGGAGGCGCGAACTTCGCTCGGTTCGTGCACCACGCGCAGTAGTGGTCGAATGAACAGTGCCGGCACGAGCGCGAGACCGAAGAGCCAGCGAAATGAACCTGGACCTCGAATGACCCCGTGCAAAATCGCGGAGAGTCCCGCGCCGATACCCGCGCCGGCGGCCATGATCGCCAGACGATGTATCCGTTTCGCGCTCGTCGAGAGCTCCACCGTGATGACCTGAACGAGCGCTGATGCCGCTGACAAGAGGGGGCGCGCCAACGCGAAACACAGTACGAAAAACCAATACGACGGGCTCAAAGACGCGCTCGCTGTGGCGAGCAGTCCAATCAGCATCGCACGTCGTAGGACGCGCGTGCGCCCCCAGCGGTCGGCCAATGACGCCAGAGGCAGCGCGCCGAGTGAGGCAAGCCGCAGCAGTCCAAGTCCGACGCCGAGCATCGACCCCGAAAGACCGACGATGCTGCGCAGCGACCCACTCGAAGAGGAGTGTCCGAAGTGGCGTGCGACGTCATTGAGCGACGCAACTGCGCCAAACTGTGCGAACGACGAGAACAGCGTGACCAGAAACAGCGCCAGTGTGACTCGGTCCAACTCTCGTTTCGATGAATCGTGTCCTTTCGGTTCAACCAAGTTGCACGTCTTCATCCACCACAACGAGCGTTTTCCCGTGGTTCCCCCCCGTGAACAAGAGGTTCAGCGCGTCGGGTGCGTTTTCGAGTCCTACCACGAGGTGTTCGCGGTGCACCAAAGACCCCGCGTGCACCATTCGCGCAAGCTCCATCTGGGCCTCGGCGAACCGGGCCGCGAAGTCGAGGACGATGAAACCCTCCATGCTCGCTCGACGCATGATGAGCATCGAGGTATTTGACACTCCCCTCGCCGTATCCATCTCGTTGTACTGCGAAATCGCCCCGCACAAGACAATGCGGCCCCGCATCGCAATGTTCGAAAGCGCGGCGTCGAGTATCTCGCCACCGACATTGTCGAAGTACACGTCAATCCCCTCGGGGCATGCTTCATGAAGTCGCCGAGCCAAGTGTGGTGTGCGGTAGTCCAGGCATTCGTCGAACCCATACTTTTCAATGACTTCCGCACACTTCTCTGGTCCACCAGCAATCCCGACGACGCGCCGCGCCCCGCGCACCTTCGCGATTTGACCCACGACCGAGCCCGTGGCACCCGCTGCCCCCGACACCACCACCACGTCGCCCTCGTGGAACTTACCAACATCAATGAGTCCGAAATAAGCGGTGATGCCGGTGACTCCGAGCACGTTCATGACGGTGGCGAGGTCGAGGCCCAGGCCTATGGGTAATACCGTGAACTTGTTCTGATCGTCCGCGCATACCCATTCCTGCCAGTTGGTCATGCCGTACACGATGTCGCCGACGTTATAGCGAGCTGAATTGCTCTCGACGACGACCCCTGCGCCGCTCGAACGGATCACGTCACCGATTCCGATTGGCGGCAGATACCCCGGCGCATCATTCATCCATGTGCGAATGGTGGGATCGATCGACAGCATTGCGACCTTGATCAGCGCTTGACCCGGTCCACACGTCGGACGTGGCGCCTCAACCAGGGTCGTCGTGGTGTCATCAACAACACCAGCGGGTCGCTTTGCGAGAATGATCTGACGATTCATGAGAGGCCTCCAAGTAGTCACCGCCACGTTAGGTGCTAGTCCGTCTCGACCGCGAGAATTGTGTCATTCCCCGTTCGCGCTTGCCTCAATCGGATAAGTTCGTGGACGACAGGAGGACCAATGTCTCGTGAAAGAAGTCTCCGTTCTCAGCTCTACCGTGACGCACGAATAATGGGCAATGTCGAGGCCCTTTCCAAGGGCCCACTCGCTTATGGCAAACGCTACGCTCGGCAAAAGACGTACGCCAAGTCAAATGCATTAACTCACAGCGTGCTGCGCTCTCTCGGTCTCTCGAGGTAGTGCTCGCGCAGCCCTTCTTCGCTGGTCACTAATCGCTCGGCGCGAAATGAGGTGCAGTTACGAAGTCCTGGGCGAGCTCAATCACTACCGTGAGACCACCACCCGGGGTGTCCTCGAAGCGCAACTCACCGTTCAACAGCCGAATGAAACCATCGGCCACGCTCAAAGCAATGTTCTCCTCGACGGTTGCGTCGAATTCACTGTGCGGGGTTGGCGACGGTATCCGTCGCCGAGGGTCACGCGTCCCAGGTCCGCGGTCGATAACGAGAAGTTCAATGCCAGCGGCCGTCGCGTCCGCACTCAATCGAACAGCCTGATCGTCCGGGCAGAATTCGCAAGCATTGCTCACCACGTTGGCAATGACCCGCTCAAGTAGGTCCGGGTCGGTGGTGAGGGGAGGGAGGTCCTCGGGGAGCTCAAAATGCAAAGTACACCCTCGCGTATCAATTGTCTCAATGGCGCGAGTCACGGTCTCGGCCAGTACCACCCGTCGAGACCGTGGTGCCACCATGCGAGCTTCGATGCGACCCGAATCGAGCAGGTTCGTCACCAGCCGTGTGAGGCTATTGATCTCACGGCCTATCGTGCGCAAGATTTCCTTTTGTTCGTGCTCGGTCCAGATCGTATTGGCTCGCAAGAGTGCCGCGACACTGTTCTCGATCTTGGCCAGTGACGGCCTTAAGTCGTGCGACACCGCTCGCAGTAGCCCCACCCTCAGTGCATCTCGCTCGGCGCTGGCCTTGAGGGCTGCTGAATCTTCCGCGAGCTTCTGGGATTCAATTCCGGCTGCGATGCGTCCGGCGAATGCCGAGATGAGCTGTCGGTCCTGGTTATCGAGTTCAGCGCCGGCCATAACCAACGATGTTGTGTCGTCGACTTCGAACCGGGCATTGATCACGTCTTCAGCGAAGGCCTCGCCACTCACGAGATCGGGAATCCATATGCCGTCACGCTTCTCGAGCAAGGCCACGGTGGGTACGGCGTAGATGGCGCGAAGTGAGTTGAGCAGTGGCATCAAATCTCCTCGGCTGGTCGCAACGGTCGCGGCCGCCTTGGCCAGCAGTTCGGCTTCGGTCCTCGCCCGCACCGCTTCGTTGGATCGAAGAGCGAATTGATTCACGACGAAACTCGTGCCGATTGCGAAGACTAGATAGGCAACGAGAGCCGCCACGTCATCGGGACGCGACACATTGAAGGTGTGAAAGGGCCGCACGAAATAGTAGTTCTCCAGCGCCGACGCCGTCAGTGCGGCGACAGACCCTACGACGACGCCCGACAGCGTCGCGAGCGCGAGGACCACCGTGAGATAGATGAGAAAGACTGTGGAGGCCGACAGAGCCGTTCGAAAATGTGACATCATCACCGTTAGCACTGGCATCACCACGGCGAGCGCGAGCAGACCCGCACCGGTGCGAGCGGGTGAGACCGTATGGGCCGTACGACGCCTGCGGACTCTCGTCGGGGGCTGCGCCTTGACCGCGATGATGTGCACGTCGAGATCACGGGCTTGTCGAAGGACGTTTTCTACGACTCCGGGAAGTCGCAATATTCTCCGTTTGCGACTTGAGCCGAGGACAATCTGGGTCCCTCGTTCCGCGCGTGCGAACGCGACTAACGCGCCCGCAACATCCTCATCGACGATTTCATGAAAGGTGCCTTCGAACTCAGTTACCAACTCTCGTGCAAGTGACGTGTTTGACGAACTCTTTCGCCCCCCCGCGACATCAACGACGTGTACGGCCAACAATTCGGCGTGATTCCTCGCCGCGATCCGAGCGGCTCTGCGCAAGAGCACTTCATCAAGGGCACTTCCCGTCACCGCGACCACGAGACGTTCACGAGTCTCCCAATTCTCTTTGATCTCGTGGGATTCGAGATAGTTCTGAAGCGAGTCCTCCACTCTGTCGGCGAGCCAGAGCAGCGAGAGTTCTCGCAGGGCGGTCAGATTTCCTGAGCGAAAGAAGTTCGACAATGATGCGTCGATCTTCTCGGCGGGATAGATATTGCCGTGCGCCATCCTTCGCCGAAGTGCCTCGGGTGTTATGTCCACCAATTCGACCTGTTCCGCCCGGCGAACAATGAAGTCGGGTACCGTCTCTTTCTGGACAATGCCCGTTATCGTTTCAACAACGTCATTGACCGACTCAAGGTGTTGGATGTTCACGGTCGTGATCACATCGATGCCGGCTTCCAACAGGGCCTCAACATCTTGCCAACGCTTCTCGTTCGCACAACCAGGCGCATTGGTATGCGCGAGCTCGTCGACGAGCGCCAGCTCTGGCTTTCGCGCGAGCACCGCTTCGAGATCCATCTCTTCGAGCGTCGTGCCGCGATAGTCGACTTTCTTGCGAGCAATCACTTCGAGGTCGCGAAGTTGCGCTTGAGTCAAGGTGCGAGCGTGCGTCTCGACGTATGCCGCCACCACGTCGGTACCGCGCTCCTTACGCCGCCATCCCTCGTCAAGCATCCGGAACGTCTTGCCAACGCCCGGAGCGAGGCCGAGGTAGACGCGCAATTCCCCACGCGATGGGCGCAGGCTCCCGTCCGCTGTCGCTAGCAGGGTACTCAGGGTTTCCTCCCCATCGAACGCGTCTCGCGCACGCTCGGTGCGACCAGACTGACTAACACCGCGGCAATCACGAGTTGCCCACGCGACAGGGCGAGCCCCGGCGTGGGGGTCAGCACGAATCGTCCGGCCGGAACTCCCCGGTATAGACAGAGGATCTCACAGTGCGGGCCCGGCAGGCCGATCTCGGTCACGGGCCATCGAAGCCCCACGTGCACGACTTCACCATCAGGTTGAATTCGGGCGAGTGGCGGCTCGCTCACCAACGGGTCGAATCGACATGCCCTGAGTTCGAGGACCTGCGTAAGTGACTGCGTGGCGAATTCAACGACGCGACTCTGCTCTTCGTTGCGAGCAGCCATGATCGCCACATCGCGCAAGAGAGATATGAAGTGTGCCTCTTGATCCGCCATTCGGCGATGATGATCGCTCCGCGCGGCCAACTCAGTGACGATGGCACCAATAACCATGATGGAGAGCGTGATCTCGAGATCGGGAAGGTGATTGATCGTGAAGTGCTCGTAGGGCGCGGTGAGAAAGAAGTCAAACCACAGTGCGGCGCCGAGGGTTGCGAGGACCCCCGTGAAGCGTGTACCGAGGATTGCCAATGCCTCGATCATGGCGACCATGCTGAGCGCCACCGCCACATTTGTGAACGAGGTTCTAAAAGGGATGAACAGCGCCGACAGTGCGATGGGAGCAACGATGGCGGCGACGTTGACAATCCGGCTGCGATACCGGCGTGGGGACGCGCCGAAGAGGGTTACCACCATCTCGACTCCTTACTCTCGCGTTGCTCTCATGAAAGAACCCCTTTCACTGCGACTCATCGCAGCGCGGCGAGCGCTTCGTTGAGTTGCAGGACGTTGATGAAACTGCTGCCGAGGAAGCCAAACTCTGGCCCATGGCTCTCTCGTGCGACCAACGCTCGAAGTCGATCTGGCGCGATGCCAGTGGCTTTAGCCACCATCGGGATCTGGACCAGTGCGTCCTGGGGCGAGATATCGGGGTCATAACCACTGCCCGACGTGGTGACGAGGTCGGGGGTGGGATTGACACCCATTTTGTGCCAGTAAGCGACGAGTTGTTTCGTGTTCGCCAGCAATGTCGCAGATCGAGGACCAAGATTTGTGGCGCCCGATGAACCCTTGACACCGTTCGCCATCAATGGATTATCGCCCCCCACTACCCCCTTCGCGGGATTGGCAGCGTACGGGCCTGCATCATCAGGTCGACCGTGAAACCACTTCGGGCTCGACCAATTCTGACCGATCAAGAGCGACCCATTGTCACCCACGGATCCATTGGCCTGGGCCCTAAACAGTAACTGGGCCACACCCGTGCCGGCAAAGGCGTAGACGAAACCGAAGAGGACCATGCAGATGAGCGCCATTACAAACGAACGCCGAAGATGTACGAGCATTGAAGTGCCTCTCTAATACGCGTGCAGGGAGACCAGCACGAGGTCGATGAGTTTGATGAAGGCGAACGGGATGATCACGCCACCAACGCCGTAGATCAAGACGTTGCGCCTCAGGATCGCCGCGGAATCAGCGGCGCGAAATCGCACCCCGCGAAGTGCCAGGGGGATGAGCGCCACGATGACCAGCGCATTGAAAATGACCGCGGAGAGTACGGCGCTCTGGGGACTGTGCAAGCGCATGATGTTAAGAGCACCAAGTTGCGGGTACGTAGATACGAATAACGCGGGAATGATCGCGAAGTACTTCGCAATGTCATTGGCGATTGAGAACGTTGTCAGCGAGCCTCTCGTGATCAAGAGTTGCTTGCCGATCTCGACGATGTCGATCAATTTGGTCGGATTGGAATCGAGGTCGACCATGTTGCCCGCTTCTTTGGCGGCCGTAGTCCCGGTATTCATCGCCACGCCCACGTCAGCCTGGGCGAGCGCCGGCGCGTCGTTGGTACCGTCACCGGTCATCGCGACTAACTTGCCGCCCTCTTGTTCCTGCTTGATCAAGGCCATCTTCGCTTCGGGGGTGGCCTCAGCGAGGAAGTCGTCCACGCCGGCCTCTTGGGCGATGGCCGCGGCCGTAAGCGGGTTGTCACCGGTGATCATCACGGTTCTGATGCCCATGCGACGCATCTCTTCAAACTTTCCCTTGATGCCCTGCTTAACGACGTCCTTCAATTCAATGATGCCCAGAATCTGTGCGCCATCGGCCACCGCCAAGGGAGTTGACCCCGCCCTGGACACTCGCTCAACGATGGCATCGAGGTCCGGTGGTATCACCCCACCTTGCTCACTCACCCATCGCTTCACCGATTCCGCAGCCCCCTTTCGAATCTGGCGCTGACCCATGTCCAATCCGGACATTCGAGTTGTCGCTGTGAACGGGACAAAGACGTGCGACGGTTCGAGCTGACGTTCACGGATGCCGAAACTCTCCTTCGCGAGCACCACGACCGATCGACCCTCGGGGGTTTCATCAGCGAGCGAGGCGAGTTGCGCGATATCAGCCACACTCTCCTCGCTGCATCCGGCCACCGGAAAGAACCCCGCAGCCATCCGATTTCCCAGTGTGATGGTGCCGGTCTTGTCAAGAAGAAGGGTCTGCACGTCCCCCGCCGCCTCCACTGCTCGCCCGCTCATCGCCAGTACATTGCGCTGTACGAGGCGGTCCATGCCCGCGATGCCGATCGCCGACAAGAGCGCACCAATCGTCGTCGGGATGAGGCACACGAGAAGTGCCACGAGCACGACCACTGACACGTGCGCGCCTGAGAAGAGTGCAAATGGCTGCAGCGTTACAACTACGGGGATGAACACGATGGTGAGTACCGCGAGCAGTATCGTGAGGGCGATCTCGTTCGGTGTCTTCTGGCGATTCGCGCCCTCGACGAGCGAGATCATCCGATCAATGAAGGTTTGTCCGCGCTCGGCGGTGATGCGCACGACGATTCGATCCGACAAGACCTTCGTGCCGCCCGTCACCGCCGACCGGTCACCCCCCGATTCGCGAATGACGGGTGCAGATTCACCGGTGATCGCCGACTCGTCGACTGAGGCAATACCCTCGATGATCTCACCATCAGAGGGGATCACGTCATTCGCCTCGCAGATGACCAGGTCGCCTTTGGAGAGGAGGGCGGCAGGCACCAATTCTTCGACTCCATCGGAGGTCACTCGGCGTGCCTCGGTCTCCGAACGCATCTTGCGAAGGGTGTCAGCTTGAGCTTTGCCGCGACCTTCAGCCATGGCCTCGGCGAAGTTCGCGAAGAGGACCGTGAGAAACAGCCACACGGTGATCGACCACGTGAACGTCCCCGGGTGAGCAAACGCCTCGACCAGAGTGATGATGGAACCGATGAGCACGACAAACATCACTGGATTTCGAACTTGAATGCGAGGATCCATTTTTCGAATTGACGCCTTGAGCGCCTCTCTCAGGATCTCTCTGTCGAACAGACCGCGCGACTGGGCGACACCGTGAGGAGCCGGGTTTGGGGCACTTTGGACAAAGGTTGACGACATTAGAAGAACCTCGCGTGACTTAGTTGTTCGACGATTGGACCGAGGGAGATTGCGGGGAAGAAGGTGAGTCCGCCGATAATCAAGTTGACCCCGATCGTGAGACCTACGAACATCCCATTGTCAGTTCGAAACGTCCCGAGTGATTCGGGGACGACATTCTTCTCAGCGAGCGCGCCGCCGAGCGCGAGCACTGGGATCATGATCGCGAAACGGCCCAGCAACATGTCGATGGCTCCAATGATGTTGTAGAAGGGCGTGTTGCCAGTCAGACCAGCGAATGCGGAGCCGTTGTTGTTGCCCTGCGACGTGAGTCCATAGAGAATCTCGGAGAAACCGTGCGGGCCCGCATTCAATGGACCCGCTCTGCCCGCAGCGAGCGAGACCGCAAGCGCGGTTACGATGAGCACAGTAATTGGCATGACCAGCGCGCCGAGACCCGCAAGCTTGACCTCTCGTGCCTGAATCTTCTTGCCGAGGTACTCCGGCGTGCGTCCGATCATGAGCCCACCGATGAAGACGGCCAGGATCGCGTAGATCAACAACGTGTAGAGACCACTACCCGTGCCCCCTGGCGACACCTCGCCGATCATCATGCCCGTCAAGAGCCCGAGCCCGCCAAGGGGCGTAAACGAGTCATACGAAGCATCAGCCGACCCGGTCGATGTCGACGTTGACGCGACCGCGAACAAGGCGGATGACGTGTCACCAAAGCGGACCTCTTTGCCCTCGGTGTTGCCCACCGTGGAATGAATGCCCGCGGCGGCCACGGCTGGATTGTTCTGGTGCTCAGCGAAACTGGTGAAGCCCACCCACACGCCAAAGAGGAGTGCCATGACCGAGAGGAGCGCTACACCGTGTCGAATGCTCCCGACCATCTTGCCAAAGGTGTACGTCAGTGCGACCGGGATCGCGAGCAGAAGATAGATCGAAAGAAAGTTCGTCAAGCCGGTAGGGTTCTCCAGCGTGGTGGCGGAGTTGGCATTGTTAAATCCGCCGCCGTTCGTACCCAACTGCTTGATCGCCTCCATGAAGGCAATCGGACCACGAGCCATGGTCTGTGTGACGTTGTTCAACGCATCGTGAAAAGACACCGTGCCTGCCAGGGTTTGCACCGCACCCTGCGCGACAAAGATGATGCCGAAGAGGAACGCCGCTGGCAGGAGTATGTAGAGCAAGCACCGGGTGATATCGACCCAGAAGTTCCCGACCGTTTGTGAGTTGCGTCGGGAGAATCCACGAACGACGACGATTGCGACGGCGATGCCGACGGCCGGGGTGACAAACTGTTGCACCGTCAAGGCACCCATCTGAGAGAAGTACGACATCGTTGTCTCTCCGCCGTAGTTCTGCCAATTCGTGTTTGTGACGTACGAAGCGCTCGTGTTGAAGCTGAGAGCCGATCCCACTGAGCCAAAGTGTTGAGGATTTAGGGGTAACGACCCCTGCAGACGAAGGATTGTGTACGTGAACAGCAACGAGACTGCCGAGAAAATGATGAGCGCACTCGCGTATCGCTTCCACGTCTGTTCCTGCTCAGGACTCGTGGCCAAGAGGCGATAGATGGGCCGTTCGATTCGATGAAGAAAGTGGACGCGTCCTTCGAAGACGCTGGCCATGTAGGAACCCAGATAGCGCCAGGTGACGCCGAGTGCCACGATCAGCGCGACGAGTGTGAGGAGAAACGACATCAGAACTTCTCCGGCTTGAACATTGCGTAACCCAGGTAGCAAAACATCACCACTGCAATGATGAGGAGAACAAATTGGGTCAGCGTCATACGCGCTCCAATGTCCAGACGAGCCCGAGCATCGCGAGCGCGAAGCCGATGATTCCCAGTACTGCGTAGATATCTGCCATGCAGCAAGTCTCGGTGGACATTTCTCAACGCGTTATTGAAAGTCGCCGACTGGTCTTAATAATTCCTTCACGCGTGTAATGTGCGTTCGCAGTCACCCTTGATGAGACAATGTCTTCATGCGCACTCGCCTCGGCGGTTGGATCCTAGGAATGACGAGCATCATCGTGCTCGTCATGATCCTTGTGTCATTTAGAGCCCACATCGCCGTTGCGACCATCACGCTCATCTTTGTCATTCCCGTCATCATCAGCGTGGTCAGAGGTGGACTCCTGGTCGGTCTCGTGAATACCGTCATCGGCGCACTTCTCCTCGATTTCTTCTTCATTCGCCCCTACGACACGCTCAGCATCGGTTCGGCGCAGAACTGGGTGGGTCTTGGCGTCTATCTCGTCGTGGTGACATTGGTTGCTCGAGTGGTGGACAACCTAGACGAAGCCCGTGCTGAGGCAAACCGCAACGCCGACAGCATGCGTCGAATCTACGAACTCTCCGAACAGCTCGTTCAAGGGCAGACGGTCGAAGAATTGCTGATGGCGATCGTGCGCGCGGTCCAGTCCGAATTCGGTTTCGACGGGGTGTCGCTTTTCATCCTGGAAGGGGACGAGCTTGAAATGGCGGCCACGGTCGGGACCGCACTCTCCAAAGAGGAACGGCACCAATTCAACTCACGTGAAGGTCGCTCCACGAGCGTGTCGACAGCGATTGGCACCGACGAGGGACTTCGAACTGTGTCGTTGAATTCCTCGGGTCGCCCCATTGGCCTGCTCGTTTTGAAAGGGCCCCAGATCTCTGAAGTCGAGAGCAGAGTCCTTATTACCTTTGCCAATGACGCCGCGCTCGCCCTCGAGCGAGCCCATCTGCACGAGCAGGCGCGTCGAGCGCACTTCCTCGAAGAGGTCGACCACCTGCGTCAAGCTCTACTGGGTGCGGTGTCCCACGACCTGCGAACCCCTCTCGCAACTATAAAGGTCGCCTCCTCGACACTCGTCAATGCAACGCCGTCTCTCAGCACGTCAGACATCGCCGAATTGAACCAACTCATCGAGATCGAAGCTGATCGACTGACGCGACTCGTGTCAAATCTGCTCGACATGACACGAATCGAGGCCGGTGTCCTGAGTGTGCATCGAAAAGACACGTCCGTCGATGCGCTCGTGCGCGAAGCATTGTCGATCCTGGGGCCAAGTGTAAAAGATGATCGGATCTCATTTCACGTCGACAGTTCGTTACCACAGGTTTCAATCGACCCGGTGCTCATGGTCCAAGTAGTGGTGAACTTGCTTGACAACGCACTTCGATTCTCACCCGACGATGATGTCATTACGATCGGCGCACGCATCGAAGCTGATCGCGCAGTGCTCTCGATTGCCGATCAGGGTCCGGGCATAGCCCCTCACGACAGAAAAGCCATCTTCAATAGGTTTGTCAAATTCGACACTGGTGGAAGGGCTGGGCTCGGCTTGACGATTGCCAAGACCTTTGTTGAGGCGCACGGCGAAACGATTTGGTGTGACGAAGCATCGGGGGGTGGCGCATTGTTCGCGTTCACCATGGCCCTCGTACCACTCACCAAAACAGAAGGGCGCTAATCATGGCGAAGGTGTTGGTCATCGACGACGACAGATCGCTTCTACGGGCTATACAACTCGGGCTCAAAGCAGGTGGTCACGAAGTGATTACAGCAGCCTCCGGCGAAAGCGGCATCACTCAAACAGCTCTTCACTCGCCCGATGTCGTGATATTGGACATCGGCTTGCCCGACATGGACGGCGCCGTCGTGTGTGAACACATCCGACAGTGGAGTGATGTACCCATCATCATCCTTTCAGCCACCGGTACCGAGAATCGCAAGATTGCGGCGTTGAACGGCGGCGCGAACGACTATGTGTGAACGCTGGCCCAAAACAGCCACGCCCGCTGGTCGAAAACAGCCACACGTGA
>JABBNY010000201.1 GCA_019352095.1 Acidobacteriota bacterium | reverse complement strand
TGCGAATATCGAACGGCACCGGCCGCAAATCCTGCGGAAGCCGCACAGTGACCGGCACGCACAGGGGTCTGACGTGTCTTATGCTCGGAACGTGGGCAACAACGCCCACACCTAGTTCAAAGGCTGGTGACAACGTGGTCACGCGTCCGAACGAGGCAACGAACCACGAATTCAATCCGTGGCTTCGCGTGACCTCCCTAATAGAAGAAGCCGGGAAAGTCCTCGGACTCAACGAAGGACTCGTCAAAAGAATCGTCACACCCGAGCGAGTGCTCGAAGTGGCGGTACCGGTACGACTCGATTCGGGCCAGGTCGAGATGTACGCCGGCTGGCGCATCCAACACGACACCTCGCGAGGTCCCGGCAAGGGCGGCATTCGTTTCCACCAGAGCGTGAATGCCGATGAGATCGCCGCGCTGAGCGCCGACATGTCGATCAAATGCGCTGTCGTGAACATTCCCTATGGCGGTGCCAAGGGCGGCGTACGCGTCGACCCTACGACCTTGTCGCGTGGTGAGCTCGAACGGCTCACCCGTCGCTACGCGTTCTCGATCGCACCCATGATTGGACCCGACCGCGACATCCCTGCACCCGACATCAATACCGACACTCAGGTGATGAGTTGGATCATGGACACCGTGTCGATGCTTCGCGGTCACAACACCCCAGGTGTCGTTACAGGTAAGCCACTCGCCATCGGCGGGACCCTCGGTCACGCTGGCGCGACGTCACTCGGCGTCACCATCTGCACCTCGGCACTCCTGCAACGGATGAATCGCCTCGCCAATGAGCAGCGTGTTGTCGTGCAGGGTTATGGCAAGGTTGGTGCACCCCTCGTCCAGTTGCTGAGCGCTCGAGGAATGAAGATCGTGGGTATCGCCGACGTCAAGGGTGCCATTCACGTGCCTGGTGGCATCGATCCCGCCGCCCTGGCGAAGCACTTCGCCGAAGCGGGGACTGTCGTTGGTTACCCGGGGAGCGATTTCGTCGCCTCAGACCAGCTCTTCACCATTCCAAGCGACATCGCGATTCCCGCCGCGCTCGGCGGCGTGATTACTGAGGACGTGGCCAGTTCCATGGCGGCGTCCATTGTTGTCGAAGCCGCAAACGGCCCAACGACCGGCGAGGGAGCTGCCGTGCTCGCAAGTCGAAATATCCCGGTCATCCCAGACGTGCTCGCGAATGCGGGTGGTGTTGTGGCCTCATACTTCGAATGGGCCCAGGACCTCCAGGGCTTCATGTGGGAGCCCGAGCTCTTCCATCAGCGCTTGGAGAAATTCATGCACGACGCGTTCAATCACATCTGGCAGCGCCACAAGGACCTGGACCTCACCCTTCGCGACACCGCCATCGTGGCGGGAGTAGAGCGCATTGCTGAGGCAACCGAACTTCGAGGCCTCTTCCCTTGATCGCAACGCTCCTTCAGAGGAGCGTTCAACACCACCAAGAGAGTATCTTCACGTAGTGCGCCGCGGGCCAGTTCAGGGCGGCGCACTACGTGAGACTCTGCGGACACGACACCGACGAGTTGGGTCGCGCGGGCAACTGAGATCACGTGCGTCACAATTGGGGTCGTGAGCCCACTGACCGACGTTCTTGTTTTCAGTCAGTCCGCGGTGCCACCTCGCCCAGAGGCTCACCCCCAAGGACACTGTCGACGACGCGGATGTCCTTAATCGTCATGGGCTCCACCTCCAAGGGGTTCTCCGAGAGGACGGTGAAGTCGGCGTACTTGCCGACTTCGATCGAACCCAACTCATTGTCTCGATGCAACAAATACGCCGAGCCCAGGGTGACCGCCTCCAGAGCCTCGAGGGGGGTGAGACATTCCTCGGCCCCGAGAAGGTGACCGCTGCGGGTGCGACGATTCACCGCACACCACATTGTGAAGAGGGGGTTCACCGGCGTCACCGGATGATCCGAGTGCAGAGAAATCGTCACGCCCTCGGCCAATGCAGAGCGTGCGGCGTTCATGCGTCGCGCCTTGTCCGGCCCCATGGTCCTCGCGCGGTGGATGTCACCCCAGTAATAGATATGGTTCGAGAAAAGGTTCGCGCCCACTCCGAGGGTTGCCATCGTTCGAAGCATCGCTCGAGTCGCCATCTGGCAGTGTTCGAGACGATGACGGTGATCGAGATGTGGTGATCGGGCCAATACCCGGGCAATCGCGCGAAGCGCGACCTCGGTCGCCTCGTCGCCATTCGTGTGCAGCGCGAACTGGAAACCCGCGTCGTGATAGGGCTGCATGCGCGCAACGACATCGTCTTCATCAAGAATCAGGAATCCGTGGTCTTCTCCGCCGCAGTATCCGGGCCACTTCAACTTGCCGGTGAACCCCTGGATCGAACCATCGGTAATGAGCTTGAGCGGCCCCATCGAGAATTTCGCAGTTGAACGTTCTCGAAGCGCCGAGAGATGGACGAAGAGGTCGTCATCGCTAAAGCGGCGGGCCATGTCGCCAAGGCTTGGAGAATAGAAGACGCGCACCGGAAAGTCAGCCTCGTTGGCAACCCGGGTGTAGGTCTCGAAGGCGTCTCCGGCTGCGAATAACGCCATATCACTCGCCGTCGTGACGCCGACTTGACGAAGTAACTCACCGCCATCACGCACGGCCCGCTCGGGGTCACCCGCGATGACACTCTGTTCGTCGAGTACGAGCGCCATGGCTGTTTCATGGAACTCACCAGTCGGCACACCCTCAGTGTCTTTGATGACGCCCGGCACCTCAGTTGACGCGGTGACGGCGCAGCGTCGCATCTGCTCAGAATTCGCGTACGCGAGATGTCCACTCGCGTTGACGACCACGACGCCCTGGGTCGTAGAGACTCGATCAAGGTCCTCTCGTCGAAGGGCCCGGCCGTCATGAAAGACCGGATCGAAGCCGTACCCGACGACCGTAGCGTCGCTGGTAAGCGCTCGCTCGCTCAATCGCGAAATGACGTCGTCGAAAGAACGACAACCGAGCGCCACGCCAGCGTCGGGCCGGGGGCGGTCATCATAGCCAGTCCACACCAACTGCCCCAACGCGCCATCAGAGAAGAGGTGGCCGTGGGCCTCGATGAATCCGGGCACGATGACGTGCTCCGCGTAGCGGTCATCCACACGAAATTCCTGATCACGAAGTGCATCAATGACCTCAGCACGGGTACCGACGTGCAGTATCCTCCCTTCGCTCACCGCCACCACTTGACCGCGTGGGCAACTACGGTCGAGCGTCACGACCTCACGAGCCTGGTACACAACGATTGACAACGCAACCCCCTACGCCACGACGTTCAAATCCATAAGGCCGTTGAACCTATTTCAAGTGCGCCATGGGGGAATACTAGTGAGATGAGCGAGGTGTCCTCTGGACGCAGGACCGAATTGAAGCGCCCTTCCCAGGCGCGCTCGATAGCCACGTTCTCGAGCATTCTGGACGCCTCGACGCAGATCATCGTCGAACGCGGCGTGCAGGGCCTCAATACCAATCTTGTCGCCGAACGCGCCGGAGTGAACATCGGTACGGTGTACCACTACTTTCCCGACAAGACAGCCATCCTCGTCGAGCTCTTCCGCACCGACCTCGCGCGTCGTCTCGCCCACCTGACCGAGAAGCTCCGCGAAGTCTCCTCGACCCCTGATCTGAACCAGTGGACGATAGACATCTTCACCTTGGCACTCGAACTTCGCAGTCACCATCCCGCCACCCAGCACTTGCGCCGTGCCTTTCGCGCCGTGCCCGAGCTCGTCGAACTCGACCGGCGCGAAACCGAAGACCTCGTGGAGTTCTTCGCCTCAAGGCTTCGAATGCGCTTCACGCTCTTGAGCGCGTCTCGCGCACGCGCCGCCGCTCGCCTGCTCATCGAGTTCACTTCAATCATTCTCGATGTCGGTTACGACAATGAAGACGTCACAAACGACATCATTGACGAGGGCGTCGCTGCATTGCGCAGCTACCTCGTGACTCTCGAGGACTAGGGAGCACGCCGCCTCGGGTGCAGTGTGAGAACCTAGTGAGATGGAACAAGAAGAGTTGACTCGCGAGCAACTGAACGAGCTCGTGCGCACGCTTCGCGATGAGGTTGCACGGCTGAAAGAGGAGATCCGGCGCCTGCGCCGCGATCAACACGAGGTACCTCCGCACTATCAGTGAGTGCTCGAGCGGACGTACCTCGTGTCGACGCCGATACGATGGAGGTCGCTCAAACTCGTCAAGAGGATGCCATGTCACAACTCATGCCCGCAGCATTCATTGGCCACGGAAACCCCATGAACGCCCTCGAACACAATCGCTATACCGATGCCTGGCGCACGTTCGCGACATCGATACCAACACCGAGCGCCGTGCTCGTCGTGTCGGCCCACTGGTACGTCAATATCACCGCTGTCACCGCGATGAAGATGCCGCGCACCATCCACGACTTCTATGGTTTCCCCCAGGCACTCTTCGACGTCCAGTACCCCGCGCCGGGCAGCCCGCAGATCGCCGATCGGATCATCGATGTCGTCAAGCCCACCTACATGGGTCGAGACGAGGACAGTTGGGGGATCGACCACGGGACCTGGTCGGTGCTCACGCACATGTTCCCCGACGCCGACGTCCCAGTTCTACAGGTGTCCGTCAATGCCGAACTGCCCTTTGACTACCACTTCGATCTCGGCGCGCGCTTGCACGGACTTCGAGAAGAGGGCGTTCTGATCCTCGGCAGTGGCAACGTGGTGCACAACCTACGTTTGATCGACTGGCACAAGCCGGGAGAAGGCACCGAGTGGGCTCATCGCTTCGACGACAACGTGCGTTCCATCATGACGAGCGATCCTTCGCGCTTGGCGACGACCCGCGATCATGGTGACTACGGTCTCGCCGTGCCGACGCCTGACCATTTCTTGCCACTCGCGTACCTCGCGGGACTCTCGGCGCAGGCG
>JABBNY010000200.1:4628-4979 GCA_019352095.1 Acidobacteriota bacterium | reverse complement strand
GTTTTCGGCCAGCGTTTTGGGGACTCAGTGTGGCTGTTTTCGATCAGCGTTTACAACTATGTGACCAAACCATTCAGCATGGGTGAGCTGGAAGCGCGAATTCGAGTCGCGGTCCGCAGTCGACGTAGTGAAACCAAAGTAGCACCCGACGTCACCATCAACTGCGGCGCGCTCGACATCGATCTCGTGCACCACGAAGCGCTTCTTGATGGCGTGCGGATGAACCTCACATCGAAGGAATTCGAAGTACTGGCATATCTCGCTCGTCACGCGGGTCGCACGTGCACGCACCAGATGATTCTGGGGGCCGTGTGGGGGGTCGGATTCGGGGAGGAAAGGTTCAAAAAAAAA